>DATLHP010000210.1:0-2185 GCA_035539835.1 Bdellovibrionales bacterium | reverse complement strand
TAGTCGTGATTCGTGAAAACGGCGCCGACTCTGTACTTCCGGATCAGTTTTTTGAAAATTTCGACCGGCTTGCCGTGCTCGACGAGAAGCGCTGAACCTCGCTGCTTCAGTTCCTTATCGAGGTCCGTGATGGTGCGATGGATGAAGTCGACACGCCGATCAGCTCGATCATCAAGTTTTCCAAGAATATCCGTATCGAAAATAAAGACCGGAAGAACTGGTTTTCCGCTCGATAGAGCTTCATTCAAACCGGTGTTGTCGCCGAGTCGCAAATCACGTCGAAACCAAAAGACGTTAACGATCTCTGGGTTCCGAGTCGCCATTCGACTAACTCATGATCGCGGATGGATTCTTGGCGAGATCACGGGTCATATTTTTTTGATGAGCTTCGAGAGTTCCGCCTCCGATTTCCATCAGCTTTGCATCTCTCCAAAGACGTTCAACAACGTACTCGCCCACATAACCGTAACCACCGAGAACCTGGATCGCACGATCAGCGATATTTTTCGCCAGTGTCGTCGTAATCAACTTCGCACCATCCGAATCAAGACGTCCCGACACAGATCCACTGAGACTCATGCGGCGAGCAGTATCGTAAACATAAGTGCGACACGCGCGGTATTCAGCGTAGCTCTCAGCGATGTGACGTTGAATTTGTCCGAAGTGATTGAGAGGCTTTCCAAATGCATGACGCTCAGATGCGTAGCGATTCATGACTTCGAGTGAGCGGCGGGCGATCCCTAGACTCATTGCCGCCAGCGTAAGGCGTTCAAGCTCAAGGTTGCGCATCATGTGATGCACAGATTCGCCCTCTTTGCCGACCAATGCTGTCGCAGGAACTTTGCAAGCGTTGAAAACAAGTTCAGCGGTGTTTGAAGCACGCATACCGGTCTTGTCTTTGATCTTTTGCCCGACTTCGTAACCCGAATGGCCCTTTTCGACAATGAAGGTCGAAAGCTGCGCGCGTCCGTCTTTTTCGCCGGTTTTCGCGTAAACCCAAACCAAATCAGCGGGAGTTCCGCTGTCGTCGATACAGCCATTCGTAATCCACATTTTGCGACCGTCGATCAAATAACTATCGCCCGTTTTCTTCGCAGTCGTCTCAAGGCCGATGACGTCAGTACCGACGTTCGGTTCAGACATCGCCATGCATCCGACCCACTCGCCAGTGCAAGACTTAGGCAGATACTTTTTCTTCTGCTCTTCACTACCGTTCACTGCCAAGTTGTTAACAAAGAGCATTGCATGCGCAAGGTAGGCCAGACAGAAGCCGGGGTCGCTGGCTGCGATTTCTTCGTGAGCGATGACGGCAGCGGTCGCGTCGAGACCAGAGCCTCCGTATTGTTCGGGAACGACGATTCCAAGGAGGCCGAGTTCACCAAGTTTTCTAAAAAGAGGAAGATTGAACTTCTCGGCGCGATCATGCTCTAGGGCTTGCGGCTCGACTTCCGTTTGAACGAAAGTCCGAACGGTTTCACGGAGCATTCCGTGTTCCGGTGTCGGGTTAAAAAGGTCGAAGTCATGCCAAGCCATATCACTCATGCGTTATCTCCTGGAGCCGTAAGGGTCTTTCTTAGCACCGAGGTGTGAAGCCGCCAAGCATTAAGGGTTTGACTTCATTGAGCCTAATGCTCGTAAAATGAGTCTCTCGTTCTCTTCGTCTCAAGGGCGTTATTCATGAGCAACTCGACAGATCTTGTCATCGTTGGCGGAGGACTCGCCGGTGGTCTCACAGCGTTGATTTTCAAAGCCCAAAATCCTGATCGCAAGATCACGCTGATTGAGCAAAGCAATCGTCTTGGTGGAACTCACACTTGGACATTTTTTGAAGCTGATATTTCGCCAGAGGCTCTCGAGATCCTAAAACCCATGATCTCGAAAACTTGGACTGAGACGACGGTTCGCTTTCCTCGCTTGGAAAGAAACTTAGAAGGCGCGTTTCACATGATCCGCTCTGAGGACTTCCATCGAGTTGTTAGCGAAGAACTCGGAAAGGCGGTTCGATTCCAAACCGCCGTTACCAAACTTTCCGATGACTCGGTCACGCTCGAAAAAGGTAAGACGATTGAAGCGACGTGCGTGTTCGATGCCCGCGGACTCGATGATTTGCCAAGTCCGCTGACGAACGGGTTCCAAAAATACATCGGCTACGATTTCGTTCTCGATGATTCGACACCACACGGTC
>DATLHP010000209.1:0-2163 GCA_035539835.1 Bdellovibrionales bacterium | reverse complement strand
GAAAGAAGGCTGATCGGAACGCCCCAATGATTGTTGAAGCTTCCTTTTGAATATTGAACTTTGAGTTTTGATCCAATGATCGCTGCCGTGAATTCTTTGGTCGTGGTTTTTCCGTTCGTGCCGGTCACACCGAGAATCGTTGCTGGCATTTTCTTACGCCAGAAGTTTCCGAGGCGCTGGAGGGCTTTTAAAGTATCGTCGACGAGAATGATCGTCGTTTGATCTTCGATCTCTTTTGCTGCGGCGGCATCATGCGTGATGATCGCAGCGGCTTTGGCCGAAACAGCCTTTGTGAGAAACTTGTTGGCGTCGAAGTTGTCGCCAACCAATGCCACGAAAATCTTATCGGTAAGATCGGCTCTCGTGTCGGTGCCAACACCTTTAAACTCGCGCGCGATTTGAGAAATGACTCGTCCACCGGTGCCGGCGACCAATTCTTCGAGATTCATTTTCCAGCTCACTTCAATAGCTCCTTCACTACTTGAATATCGCTGAACGGATATTTCGTCGTTCCGATTTGCTGATAGTCCTCGTGACCTTTGCCAGCGATGAGGATGACATCGTCTTCATTGGCGAGTTCGATGGCCTTTGCGATACCTTGCTTACGGTCAGCGTTGCGGAAAATCGTTTTATCCAAGCTTCCTGCAGGTGCTCCAGCCATCGCGTCGTCGAGAATTTTTTCTGGATCCTCAGTTCGCGGGTTGTCGCTCGTGAGGACGACGTAGTCGCTGTACTTGAGCGCAGCCTTCATCATCAACGGACGCTTTCCGCTGTCACGATCACCACCACAGCCGAAGACCGTGATGATTTTGTTCTTCAGGCGAGTGCCCTTACGAATCTGATCAAGGTGATGAAGCACTGTCTGAATCGCGTCGTCTGTGTGCGCGTAGTCCACGAAGATATGCACACCACGTTTATTGGGAACCGCTTCGAGCCGGCCACTGACTCCGTTGAGTGTACCGAGCGCTTGCGCGATCGCATCCATCGAAAGATCGGCTGCAAGGCCAGCACCGATCGCGGCACACGCGTTAGCAACGTTATGAAGTCCGACCATGCGAATACTGAAATCGCGATTTCCTACCGGTGTCGCCAATTGAAAGCGTGAGCCGGAAAAACCACTCGTCTGAATCGTGTAGCGAATGTGTGAGCCTGAATTGGGTCCGTAGTACCAAAGACGCACGTTCGATCCGACTTGAATGCGGCGTCCGTATTCATCGTCAGCGTTGATGACGGCCGTCGGTTTTGGTTTCTTCGAGTTCGAAAGTAAGTCGCGGAAGAGTTTGTTCTTCGCATCGAAGTAATCTTCCATGTCGGTGTGATAATCGAGATGATCGCGCGAGAGGTTCGTAAAAACTGCGACATCGAAAGGAACCTCATCGACGCGACTCTGTCTGAGTGCATGACTCGAAACTTCGAGCGCGACGGATTTAGCTCCAAGATCGACGAAATTGCGAAGACGACTTTGAAATGAAACCGGATCCGGCGTGGTCATGTCAGTTTTCCACACCTCTTGTTTGAAGTGATGATCGATTGTCCCGATCACTCCTGCAGGTCTACGGCCTTGTGAGAAAATCGCTTCGACCATGTAGGTCGTCGTGGTCTTTCCGTTCGTGCCGGTGACGCCGACGCAGAAAAGTTTGTCGGCCGGATTTCCGTAAAAGCGTGCAGCGAGTTTATTCAATGCAACGCGAGTATTTGGAACGACCGCGACAGCTCCAGGGTAATCAGCCGGAACATTGGCCGGGTCTTCAACGATGAGTGCTGCGGCACCCTTGCTTGCGGCCTCGACTAAGAACTGGTGTCCGTCGACTTTTCCGCCTCGCACGGCAACGAATACACAATCCCCGCTCAAAGTGCGCGAATCGAAGCAAAGAGCGCTGACTTTGCGCTCGCCGCCAGCTCGTAATTGGACACCTGGCAAAACCTGAAGAAATTCCCGCACATTCATCGTCTGACCCTAGCAGCTTCTCATCAGCAATTCATCCGCTCCATCAAAGAGAAAATGGCGTCCTGTACTTAGGTCTGGCATGCATTGAAGACATAGTAAGGACAAGCTTTGAAGCCAAAGCAAATAATGTGCACACTGAATCAATGAAGCTAATTTTATCGACCGTTGCGACTTTGATGTTCTTGTTCGTCACTACGACCCATGCGGCAGACCTG
>DATLHP010000208.1:0-7329 GCA_035539835.1 Bdellovibrionales bacterium | reverse complement strand
GTTCAAATTTGCAGGGAATGGGTACGACTTTAGTCGGAGCTCTGTTGCAAGGAAGCCTTCTCTCAATCGCAAACGTTGGTGATTCGAGAGCGTATCTTTTTGCTCGAGGCGAACTTTGGCAGCTCACAGAGGACCATTCTTTGGTCAACGAACAGATTCGTGCTGGAATCATCAGCGAAGGCGATGTGGAAAAACTGGCCCCACGCAACGTCATCACTCGTAGCGTAGGTTTTGAGCGAGACGTCCAGGTCGACGTCATCGAGCGAGAAATCGAAGACGGCGAGATGATTATTATGTGCTCAGATGGGTTGTCTGGATTGGTCACAGACGCTCGAATTTCGGAACTCTGTAAGACGCGTAAGCCGGCGGAACTTGTCTCAGTTTTAGTCGATGAAGCGAAGAAAAACGGGGGCGACGATAACGTCACCGTTATGGTGCTTTACGCGCAGTCCCGTCCATATTGATACGGTTTGACGCGTTTAGGCCAGCTTGCTTAGAGTCGAGGTTAATTTTGGTAGGCGAGCTTCCGATAAGACTAAGAGATTCGATCGGATAGAACGTTTTTTAGTTCGATTTGGAGATGGGTTTTGAGCGGACAAGATAAAAAATCCGTTACCTTTCTGGTGGTTAGCAACCGTAAGGGAACGACCCACAAACTGGTGATTTCGGCAGCCTGGCTCAAAGCGGGACTTTGCCTTGCCGTCGTTGCGGGTGTGATCGCATCGGCTTGCGTGGTCGACTATGTCGGTCTTCTTTCGCAATCGATTGAGAACCGCCGTCTTCGTGCTGAGAACGTTATCCTGAAACAGCAATTCCAAGTGGTCGAAGGAAAGCTCAATGCTCTCGAGACAGGTCTCGAGCGCGTAAAGGGTTTCGTGACCAAGCTTCGTTTGATCACGAATGTTGAAACCGAAGACCGTACTTTGAAACTCGCAATCGGTCCTTTGCCCCGTGTCGGTCAGTCTGTTGAGCCAGAGCTCATGGATGCTGGCGAAGAGGACGACCGCTCTCCGGCATCGGCCCGCGGCGCGATCGTTCCGGCTTCAGATGCTGTGTTCGCACAAAAAGCTCCAGTCGATGAACTTCAAGGTGAGCTGACGGTCGAAGGTCAGCGCGACTACGGTTCACTCGCGATCCGTATCGATCAAGCCGTTCAGGAAACGACGATTCGTGAGCAGGGGATCCTTGAGCTTTGGGAAACACTCTCTGAGCGTCAGTCATTGATGGCAGCCACTCCGAGCATCAAGCCGGTTCGTGGTTGGTTCACATCGAAATTCGGGTACCGCATATCTCCATTCACTCAGCGCCCCGTCATGCACAACGGTCTCGATATCGCAGCGGCTCCAGGGTCACCGATCTCAGCACCTGCAGACGGAGTCGTGAGCTTTGCTGGTTACGATCCAGGATACGGCAAGCTCGTTTCAATCGATCATGGCTATGGTGTCGTCACTCGCTTTGGTCACACGTCGCAGATCTTTGTTGAGGTCGGCCAGAAGGTAAAACGCCGTGATGTCGTTGCCGCCGTCGGAAACACTGGCCGCTCGACAGGTCCTCACTGTCACTACGAAGTTCGCGTCAACGGCGTCCCTGTTGACCCGCAAAACTACGTCCTCGACGAACAATAACTTCCAATAAGCGATGTAGTCGCAGTCACCACTGTTAGAGGCTAGTTTAGCCGCATTAAGCTAATTTAGTTTGGTGTGATTGCTTTGCCTGCGCTGTGAGCTATCTTTTTTGTAAAACTACAAAGGGGTGCACAATGCGAGCTTTCGCTTTTGTTTCGGTAATGATTCTTGCTTCAATTTCATTTGCGAGCGGACTGGCAATCAATGACGGCACTTATTCTGGCCAAGGATTCTTCACGAATAGTGAGACGGGCGCTGACGAAAATTACTCTTCAACGCTGACGATTGAGAATGGCGCGGTCTCGATGTCTTATGTCTACGCTAGCGGCTTCTCGTACACATTGAACTATACAATTGTCGATGGCGTGAACGGCTTGTTCACTGTGATGTATGCCGGAGCTCCAGCAGGTACTGGCTACTGTGCAGAGCGATCTTGCCATATGGATATGAATTACGTTGATTCAGAATTTGGTGCCGTTCAAATTTCGCGAACAATGTCGTGGAATGAAGAGAACGATATTTCGGTTATTGGCCATAACATGACGATGAAAAAGTTCTTCGTAGAAGAGCTCGAGCGCCAAGACTAATGCTTTTGCATAAAACGCCGCTACGGGCGGCGTTTTATGCGGCTTCATCTGTTAGATACATTGTCTGTGTCTATGACAATCATCCATATAATATATTTTATTAATGTCTGGCGATGAGGGATCTATAGGACCCATAGGAGGTTCTGTATGATTAAATCTATCGCTCTCGTGGTTCTGGCTACTGGTATCTCTTCGTCGGCTTTTGCGGACACCATTCTCAACGTCGAAAAGAATAAAGAATTTCGACTCTATAAGCTCCCAGTGAATGGCCGCCATCTCTACATGGCTTGCGACTTAATTGATCGGAATGGTGATGGGGCCGAAGATGCCGTTCAAGTCACACTCAGTCTCGATAGCATTTTTGGGAATGAGCCGGCGACGCTTCTTCAGGCGAATACGATTTCCCAAGTTTTCGACGATGAATCGAATGTAAAGATCTGCGGCGCTGTCGACGCGATCCATGACGAAACTAGAATGGGATTCGGAACTCTCGAGGGTAAAGTCGCCTCAGTCTTGAAGATTGAAAATGGTCAGCTCGTCGAAGACCTGGTGGTGACAGTTGGTCGCCTTGAGCCTGCGGATTCCACAAAGCTCACATTGAAAGCAAGAATCGTTAAGCCATTGAATGCGATTAAATAGACTAAGTAATTTACGATTCCCGAAAATAAAAAAACCCAGCCGCGAGGCTGGGTTTTTCTGTTTGGCGAAATTGCTGAGGCGTTTGCCTTGAAGCAAAGCAGCTCCAGCGGAGCTGCAACACCAAAACGAATTAACGTTTCGAGTACTGGTAGCGACGACGAGCGCCGGCTCTGCCGTACTTTTTACGTTCAACCATACGAGGGTCACGAGTGAGGAAGCCGGCTTTTTTCAACATTCCGCGGTTAGCTTCGTCGAACGCAACGAGTGCGCGCGAGATACCGTGGCGAATTGCGCCTGCTTGTCCTGATTCTCCGCCGCCTGCAACAGTGACAGTGACGTCGAATTTTCCGTTTTGCGAAATGATGCCGAACGGCTGAACGATGACCATGCGAGAAGTTGGGCGGCTGAGGTATGTATCAACAGGTTTACCGTTGATAGTGATTTTGCCTGATCCTGATTTCAGGAACACGCGCGCCGCGCTCGTTTTTCTTCTGCCAGTTGCGTAAAAGAATTTTTGTGCTGCCACTTATGCTCTCCGTAATTACTTGAGGAATTTGAGTTTCAAAGCTTGCGGCTTTTGAGCAGCATGCGGGTGATTTGGACCGCGGTACGCTTTGAGTTTGCCGATCAATGACTTCGAGAGCTTGTTCTTTGGAAGCATGCCTTGGACGGCTTGCTCAAGAATGAAAGCTGCATCGTGCTCTTGCTGTTCAGTGTAGTTACGCGACTTGAGCGATCCGAAGAAGCGCGAGTGGCGGTAGTACATTTTCTCAGTTGTTTTAGTGCCTGTCGTTACAACCTTCTCAGCGTTGATGACGACAACGAAATCACCAGTGTCTTGATTCGGAGTGAATTCTGGCTTGTGCTTGCCGCGGATGATTTGCGCGACTTCAGATGCGAGTCGGCCCAGATTTTTTCCAGAAGCGTCGACGATCCACCATTGTCTGTCAGATTCGCCTTTAGCTGCGTTCCAAGTTCTCATTACTTGCTCCAAAGTACCAGTGTTCTGAAATTGAATAGACGGTTCTATAGTTTACGGCACTTATTGTCAACGTCTTCGGGGTAATTGACCCTCTCTAAGAACAGACCCTGTGGTGGCGCCGTCGAACCCGCTTTTCGGCGGTCAAGCTGCTCTAAAATCGTTTTGACGGTTTCAGGGGGCAGCTGATCCTGATTGAGGTCGATCAGGGTCCCCACAATATTCCGGACCATTTGTTTCAAGAACCCATCGCCTCGGATTGTGAATTCGATTTCGTCTTCATCGATCCTTGTCCAATAAGCTTCTGAGATGTTCCGGATCGTCGATTTGACGATCGTTCCAGAGGTTTGAAAGCTCTTAAAATCCTGTTTTCCCACAATAAAGCGCGATGCCTCATTCAGATAGTCGACATCCAATGGAAAGCGGACCCAGTGGGTATAGCGCTGGCGAATGGGGTTCGGGACGCGTCGGTTGAAGACTCGGTATTTATAAATTTTGTCTGTGACGCAGGCGATGGCGTGGAAATCTCTGGGGGCTTTGTAGAGATCGGTAACGACAATACTGGCGGGGGTCATGCCTTGGATGGCGTAGCGGAGGTCCCAGCCCTCTGGATCGCGTGGGCAGTCGAAATGAGCGACCTGTCGAATGGCGTGCACTCCGGTATCCGTTCGGCTGGCGCCGAGGACCTTGATCGGTTGAGCGAAAATTTTTGAGACGACGCCTTCGAGAGTTCCTTGAACGGAGACGTGTTTCGTTTGGCGCTGCCAACCGAGAAAGTCGGTGCCGTCATATGAAACGTGCAAACGCAGGCGTGTGAAGCCTGGTGCGCACATTCGATAGGGCTCGCGGGTTGAATCGATCAGATCGTCGCTCATCGCGACAGGTCTTAGCGCTTCCGCCAGACATCGGCAACTGCAGTGCTAAAAGTCCATAGTGACGCCGCCGTTGATTACGCCGGACGTGAAGTCGTAGTCCTTATTCAGTCCTACGATGTAGCGGTACTCGAGTGTGAACCAGACGTGATTGATGCCGTACTCATTGTCGAGTTGGCGTATCGAGTTGCGATCCAACCAATCGAGCAAAATATTCGCGCCAGCGGCTGCGACAGAGACTGGAGCGGCGCCGTACTTAAATTCGCCGTCATCTCGGGCTTCGATGAACGTGAAGTAGCCTGCTCCGCCTTCGGCATAAGGAACGAAAACCTGTTCGTCTGCAAACTGAAGTTTCCAAATCGCCGTTAGCTGGTTCGGCATCAAGAAGAAGCTGAATTTCTCGGTTGGAATGTCGTCTTCACGACGAGGTTTCTTGCTGGTGAAAGCCCCTTTTCCTTGGGCGACATAGATGCCCGATGCGCCTTTGATTCCGAAACGTCCGAGACCGGCGAAAAGATGCCATTCAAGATCGGCCATGATCACAGGCATCTTGTTTTCGGTGTAGAGCTTTTCAAATGGCGTCAGCGTCTGTTTGTTTTTGAGCTCTGTTGGAACGAACGAGCCGAGCCGAAGCGAAGAGGTTTTGTTTTGCGCCGTCGACTCGAGCTTGTAGTGAAACTGACCTTCTGAGGTCACCCGAATGGGCTTTTCTTGCGCGTTGTTGAGTTTGTAATCGACATCGCCGCGCCGTTGAGTGCGCTCGTAAAAAAACTCACCGGCAGTGTTCGAACCTTTTACTTTTTCGTTTCCTAGCTGCTGCTGGCGTGGAGGTTCAGTTTTGACGTTGTAGTAATACGAACCATCTTCTTCATCGATCTTAACCGGACGTTCGACGTTTTTTGGGACTGGCTGTGGCTGGGCGACCGGCCTTTTGGGTTTGAACTCTTCGTCAGTCGCGCCCGGATAGGGGTATTCAGCAGGTGGTGGCGCTTCGTCTTTAAGTTCCTCTTCAATGAGCTCTTCTTCGAGGCCCTCGTCGGGGCCTTGAGCGAAAGCAGGAGGCATTGTTTGAAGAGAAAAACTGAAAAGCACGGCCAGTGAAGCCAGCTGAGAAAACAAGATGAACTTATGCACTAAGCCTCCGCGAGAAACGGCGAGCAAGCATGATGAAGCCAACAAGTAGAGCCGCACCCACGAGTGAAATCGCAAGAGCTGTCGTGCCTCCGTATTGGAGCGCGATCGTAGCAAACATTAAAACCGGATAGATCATCGCGCGTGAGATCGTGCGAAGCGCTTCGCTCTTCGAGATGATTCGCGCAAGCTTTGGACCCTCATGATAGTAAAAGCGAATGAACGCTTTTCCGAGATTGGTTGGAACCATAAAGCGATCGCGGAACTTTCTGAGTGTTCCGACTTCTTTTGCCATTGGCGAACCGTAAGCTGCCGTCGCGACGAAGCAATTTACTTTTTCATTGAGAAGCGAAACGACTTCACTGGGGCGCGCGGTTTTACATTCATTAAAGCCGTCAGGGCCTACCGAAGTAGCGTTGCGGCACTCGGTTCCGTCATCTGGATCAGTGAAAAGCCCCGCATTTCCTGCGTCATCGACCATCCCGATGATGAAGTCATAGATTTTGTCGTTTTCGAGACCACCGACTCGTTTGGGGCTCACCGTCGGGGGACTTCCGCTGGTGATGGGGAGATCGTCGTGGCAATCGTCGAGATCAATATCGTCCCACATACCAGGATTGTCAGTGTCTGCGGACGTTGTGCGCTCTTTGTAGCAAGCACGAACCGCTGCGAAGTTTCCATTGGTTGGAAATCCCGATGTTGCTTCAAGATTCATGAGAACAGCGCTTCCTGGGCCTGAGTTGACTTCGAAGTAACAGATACCATCGCCGGCATCCGCGTCTTCGCATGCAGGAGCGAGGATCTTGGCTGGGCCTTCGCGAATGATAAATTTAACAGGTTTAGATTCGCCGTCGCTCAAGCCACCGCTATTGTCGAGATCGACGCCGACACGGACGCTCACTGTTGCTGTCCCTGCCACATCGCAAATCGTACTTGAGCCGAAATCACTGATCGATGCGCAGAGCTCGCCCCAAGTCACGGTGATCGTCGAGGTTTGGCCTGCAGAAGGGTTTGTCGGCGATGCCTCGGCTTCTTCGATCGGATCGGCATCTCCCGTATCGCCGCTGGCGAGGAACGCAATCATCGCTGGGCCGGTGCCCGTGTCTGAGCTCACTTGAATTTGCAGGCGTAGATCAGAATGAATTCGTCTTCGGTTGCAGACTGCCAGCGCACCTTTACAGGTGTTGCATGGTGCAGTTGCGCTTGTCGTATCACAATCAGATTCATCACCTGCGATGCCGCCGTAAACCGTCGTCGTCCCAGTTGTCGGGGTGCCGGTCGTCGTATCGGTCGTTGCAGTCGTCTTGATGGCGGAGTAAGCGCCATTTTCGATAACCTTCACGGTGATCACAGAATATGCGGGTTTAGAGTACGTCAGCAGAATCGCAAAAGCTGCGATTCCGAGGACGAAAGGTGCGTTGCCAATCCAATTGAGAAGTCGTAGCTGCGGCATGTCTCAATTGCAGCACGGAGATCAGCTCAAGTCAAAAATCGCC
>DATLHP010000207.1:0-2569 GCA_035539835.1 Bdellovibrionales bacterium | reverse complement strand
ATTAAGAGCATTTTTATTCCAATGAACCCAAGGATGCAGGCGAGTCCTGGTTTAAGATATTTGAGTTTTCCAACCCAGTCAGCCAGTACGAAATAAAGAGCTCGAAGGCCAAGGATCGCGAGAATGTTCGAAGCAAACGCTACGAAGGCATCTTGAGTGACGGCAAAAACTGCTGGGATCGAATCGACTGCGAAAACGAGATCCGTCATTTCAATGACGAAAAGAGCGAGCAAAAGTGGAGTCGCTTTACGTACGCCATTTTCAACGACGAAGAAATGGTGGCCTTCGATCTTGTTCGTCGTCGGAACAAACTTCTTGAAGAGACGGACCGCCCAGTTCTCGGTCGCATCGACGTGGTCGTCAGAGTCACGCAAGAATTTGATTCCCGTAATGATGAGGATTGCGCCGAAGATGTACAGAATCCAATGGAACATCGCCAAGAGCTGCGCACCGAGGATGATGAACAACGCACGCAAGAACACGGCGCCGAGAACGCCGTAGAACAAGACCCGATGCTGATAGATATCGGGGATTTTAAAAGAACTAAAGATCAGCAGGATTACGAAGAGGTTGTCGACACTCAAACTTTTTTCGACAAGGTATCCGGTCAAAAATTCGATTCCGAGGGTGCCGCCGAATCGCAGGGCAAACCAGGCATTGAATGCCAACGCCACCGCAATCCAAAGACCGCTTTCAAGAAGCGCTTTCTTCGTAGTTACTTTGTGATCGCCTCGGCCGAAAAGACTGAGATCGATCGCCAGCAAAACAAAGATACCGACGGAGAACGAAACCCAAAGCCAATTTGGAGCAACAGAAATGTCATGTAGTGTAGGCATCACTTGGTTCTAATAGAGCTTAGGTGCTTGCGCACCTTCTTCGCGCTGCCTGACGCTTTGCGTGCGGGTCAGAGCCGGGTGGTAACCCGGCTCTTGGGTGAAGTTTTATTGAAGCTGATAGATCAGCAGTGGATTGATTGACTGCTGAAGAACGATCTTCGCTTCGTCAGTGCGGTCGTTGCTCATCAAGTAAGCGTAGAGGGCACCTTCGGTGATTCTCTGGCCGTTGTAGTATGAGCTCAATAGACCTTGCAACTGATCGAGTGCGAAGTCAGGGATCGTCAAGAACGTCGCACCGAACTGCGCGAGTCGCATAAAGATGCGGAAATCGCGAATCGCTTTCGGATCCTTCGAGTTATAAGCAACGCTGAGTTTCTTTGAAATTTTCGATTTCGAATTCTGCGTGTTCACGATGTAGTATGCGCCTTCTTGTGTCGCCGGCGAGAACGCGTAGTTGAATGCTGCGCCAACTTCGCCGAACTTCGGTCCGTACTTTTCAGCGCGGTCTGCGTTCTTCGTGATCTGCTTGGTGAACTGAGTCGTGCCGTAAGTTGGCCAGTTCTTCTTTGCTTCTTTGAGTTTTTTCAAATCCGCCCAGCCGATGCTTGCTGTGAACATCGATGACTTGATCAATGCGACTTCTTCGCTTGTAAGACCGAGCTCCGCCGGCGAGTTTTTCTCGAGGAAGTAAAGAACGGCCGAGTGGCAGTAAGAGCGCTTGCCTTCGACTTGGCTAATCGTCTCATTCAAAAGGAAGAAGAAGGCGCGGACGCCCGGAATATTTCCGAGTGCATCTTCACCAAGAGATTTCGCCTTTTTGATGAGTTTGTTGATAATGGCGCGTTCGTGGAAATAACCCGGATCATAAGGCTTCGCGAGAACGTTGTATTGGAAAACCTTGTTCAGTTCTTTTTCGAACCATTGCAAGATTCCACCGATGTCTTTGTTGTTCAGAACAGCTTCGATGTCTTCGCGATTCGAGAGTTTTTCAACCGCCGCTTGATAGTTCTTAACGTCTTCTTTCGACCAACCCGACTCTTCAAGTTGTTGAATATCGCCAGCGCTGAGGGCCGAGCGGCTCGACATCTTTCGAAGATCATTGAGAAGCTGGCTTGCGACAGTAGATGTCGGAGCCATGCCTTTGTTCACTTTCAAAACGAGTTCTGTGAGTTTGCCTTGTTCGTCGCGTTTTACTTCGACAAGGCGGTGGAATAGATCCAAGTCACTCGAAGCAAATGCGGTGTTAGGAACTATGGCGATGAATGCCAGCGCAGATAGCGCGGTAAAAAACTTCTTCATGGCGGACCCCTCCCTGGTGTCGGGGTACTTAACGTGAAGAAGTTAGAAGTGCTTAATGATGAGACAGATTTACTGTGCGTTTGTCAGACTGACGATAGCCCAGCGCTGCGCCACTAGAGCGGCGAAGCTGTCATCGGGTCGAAGGGCTGGGGCGATGAAGATCCTCGGGTCCACGGGCCTCGACAGGCTTTCCTTCGAGTCGCCTGTATTTCGCTCCTAAACCACCCGTAATGCCCTCGAGCTCGAGTTTCATTGCCAAGTACTCCTGTAGGTCATGGAACTGAACGCAACCCTCAAAACGCTGATCATTGTGATTCACGACAAAGAGCACCTTGATCGAACTCATCGTCATACGTTGATGAGCTAAGAAGGCCGAAGCATTGGATGGAATGAGGCGTTCGGGATCAGGGCTCAACGCAATTTGCTCAACGCGA
>DATLHP010000206.1:0-22477 GCA_035539835.1 Bdellovibrionales bacterium | reverse complement strand
AGAGAAACTTTCATGCAGCAAGGCTGGGCAGGCGAAAAGGATCACGAGCTTGCCGAGATCGATGTTTTATCGCCGTTCAAACGCGCTAAGTAGATCCTTGAGCCAATCAGGGGCATCCATTTCGTATGTGCCCTCTCGGGTTGCAGGGGTCCTTGCCTGGCGACTTCTTCGAAATGCCAAATCTCGTATGCCAACCGTTCCAACACTTCAGCATCCGGAACACTGCCGCTTTTCCTATTAGCCTGGGCGCAGTCAGAAATCAGAAGTCGAAGTCGGCAAAGGCAGTACAGTAGCTCTCCTTCTTCGTTTTCGTCGCTTGCGTGAGTCAGCTTCCGTTGCAAGACCTGAAACTGGTCTACGAATTCGAATAACATTTAGGTCTCCTTACCCCGCACACACTCTCTCTCATCGATGCATACAAAATATCATTGCCCGGTAGTAACAAAGAATGTCTCTGAGGAATTCCACACTGCATACATAATGGTAACCACATGTGTGACTTCACTCATTAGACGCGCACGTCGCTCCTGACGCACTAGATTGGTTTCTTCTGCCTTAACCTTTCTTTACCGACCAACATCCAAACACAGCGCAGATACACCGTTCAAATCCGATAACATAAACTAAAAAAAACGATTGCCCTCGCTCGCACTTGGAAGAAATATTCACCCTCGCTAGACGTACTCCGAAGCGTGGCGCAGACAATTGAACTTCTTGAAGTGAAGCAATTAAGGCAGGACTTATGCAATACGATACGGCGAAGTACAAGATTCAGAAATTACCGCACCCGATGCTTCTTCACTGGGTACTGAATCCCGGCCTCGTCTTCAATGAGATAGTTCTAGGTCAGAGAGTCCCAGCCGTACATCTGATAGATCGCGACAAAACCAAACCGCTCATGGAGAGATCGTTTGTTCCCTGCCCCACCTGCAATCACATTCACGACGGACGACTCTGGGCGAAAAAGGCCGGATTCGGCAACTGGTTTGGTCTTGTATGCCCCAACTGCAAGGAAAAGATACCATGCATATGGAACGTGTTTAGTCTTTTGGTTCTGGCCTTAACGTTCCCAATCTGGATGCCAATCAAAGCTCGCTTTGAAAAGACGGCCCTTGAATGGCAAGTGCGTCGATTGAATCTGAATACCCATTCGCAATTGCCGACAGAAAAGGAATTTAGTGCGATAAAGCTCTCGCTCGCTTGGGGATCTTGTATGTTCTTGGCTTTCACCATTGGTCCAATTTTGTCGGGACAAGCCACAATGCAGCTCCTGGTCAGGAACCTACTAGGGTGGGGGCTGGGTGGACTGATGTTTGGATTTGCTATGAAATACGTTTTGACCCGAAAGAAGTAATCTCAAAACAGACTCGCTGAATAAGGTAGCCTGTACTATCGGATCTAGAATTCAGTATTTTATCAAATCAAATGGTCAATAGCGCCCAGATCATTGACCCATTCCATGCGCATGAAACGCCCGTCGCGATCACGAAATGCGACGTTCCTACCCCCGCCACCGAGACAAACAAAACCAGTTCACCAGAACCAAACCCAGTAAATTGACTTTTGCTTCGCCGAACTAAGCGGGCCACTCTCCCCCTAAGGGGAGAAGCATTTATGAAATCCAAATTCGTTTCTGTGGCACTTTCGGCACTCGCAGTACTCTTAGGCGGCTCGCTCGCGAACGCTCAAGAAATGGTTCCAATTGGTCAAGTTCCGGTCGTTCAACAAGTGCAGCCTCAGCCATCGGCAGGACCAGGGTACGGCCTCGGCACTATGCGAATCACTCCATTCTACGGCTCCGGAACATTCGGCACCGGATCGAGTGACAGTATCGGAGACAGCACGAGCCTCGGTATGTGGTTCGACATCGGTCGATCGTATCTGACGTTTCAAACAGGCTTTAGCTACGACAACAACACGGTCGAGGTCGCCGGCCGCGACGCGAATCTCAACACGTGGGGTGTCCCGATGACGATGAAAATTAACTTCTCAGGACAGCCGAACAAAACGATATACGCTAAAGGCGGCGTCAATTTTATCACAGAAGCCAACGACCTTTTCACCTACACCGACACGGTTGGAATACTCGGTGCCGGCGCTACGATTCCCCTCGGAAGCGAACGGACCGCGCTCCTTCTAGAAGCCGACTACGCGGCCTTACTCACGAGAGAGATTGTCGGAGAAGAACTCAGCGGTTGGAAATTCTTCGGAGGAATCTCGTTCAGCCTGTGATTCCAAAACGCGTGGCCCTCACGCCAACTTTGCCAACAGCGCCACGAAGACCAACGCAGCCGATGCATCCAACGCAGTCGACACAATCGACGCATGCAACACACGCTACGCAACCGCTACAAAATGCAGTTAGCACACAGCCGGCAAGCGCTGCTCCGAAAAAAGTGAGCACGCTGCCCGCAACCGCGGCACTGACGACGGTAGCAACGCTTCCAGCGACTGCGACGCCACCAACCGTGCCAATGCTAGAAACAACACCGACGCTAGCGATCGTACCCTGACTGCCGGCCACCGCAGTACTCCGCGATGTCCGTGCAGCACGAACCTCTGGGGCTTTCGTTCCTTACTCTTTCCTTACGCCTAGGCGCTAGCGTCGGCATTATCAAATTTCCACACGAATCGATTTAGTTTGGATTTTTGCCAGCCGTTCTGCGAGAACCTAAGGCATGAACGACACTAAGAAAATTAAAGATGCGTCCCCTTTGGTTCAATCGGTTTTGTCTGTCGACGGTCACGTCGCTCAACTCGAAAAGCTGAGCGAGCGTATCAACGAAATGAAGTTGAACACTGAGGCCGATTACGAACAGCTTCGTAAGTTGATGGGCTACTTCGCTGAACACGGCGAAGCCGTTTCTGGCGAAATCATCGAATTGTCTAAACTCTTAGTGGCAACTCGTGAACGAGCAGAATCTGCTGCCGGTATTGTTTCAGCGAAAGCTCAAGTGCTGCAAAGCCGACAAAGCGACGAAGCGACCAAGATGTCGGCGCTTCGCGAGCTCGCACAGAAAGTTGCCGTCATAGGCCAAGGGATTCAAGATTTGAAAGGCAGCTCAAGCGGCGATATCTCTGAAGAAGAGCGCACTCGCATCATGCAACGCATGTCCGAAGTCGACGGTCAGATCGAGCCATTGATCGAAGAAGCTCAAAAACTCCAGATGGAAGCTCGCGAATCTCGTCTCAAATCAGTCGAGCAACAGGCCGAGTCGTTGTCGCAAAACTTGATCAACGTACGAAAGAAGCTTGCGACGGTCTCTGATTCAGCCCCGCGGCACTAATCAAGCGATCCTTCAAACTCGACGTTAATGTCTTCTAGGCCAGAGAAGCCATAGCCCGCAGGTACTTTCACGACGACCTCTGGAAGACTCTTGCAGCTTCCCGATTTGTCAGCCGCTGAAACAGCAGCGAAAGCCGTCACGCGCACACGAAATTTTCCGTTCAATCGGTCGCGACTTGATGCAACCGGCCCGATCTTATCGTTGCACCCCGGTAAACGAAATCTTACGCTCACCATCATCAATGGCTCGCACTCTTCGCCAGGGCATGCCTCATCGACCCATTCAACTGATTCAGGCACTCCGCTGATCAGCTTTAACGCTACGGTATTTTGGGGAACTTGGTACGTATCATTAGCATTAGCATTCGCAATCGAAGCAAACGCCAGTGCGAGAAAAACTAAGCCGGTTCTCATAAATGTCCTTCCTAAAACCGGAGTTGTACCACGACTAACGGTATCGTAGTTCCCAAGTTTACTATGTGTATTGAAATCCCAACACTTCGGTAGGGATACGGATCCGGTTTCTTACTCTGCCGGACACAAATTATACGCCTCGCTGATCGCATCAGTCAGAACACCTTCAACCTGATCGGCGTGTACCAGTTTGAAGGTGTGCGCGAACTTCGTCTTTGAGACGGACGAGATTTTGAAATCCTTCGCCGAAAGCTTCTTTGGCAAAAGAATTACGACTTCGAGGTACGTTTTCTTTGGACGAACAAAGAAGTAACAAACCTTGCGCGAAAACATGATCGCGCGACCGGAAGCATAGATCCGTTGTTCGCCAAGCGACTTACCGAAAGCTCGCAGCTTTGTCCAAGCATCAGCAAAATCATCGTTCAAATTCTGAACGAGATACGTCTCACTCTTGTTGTAGTGATCCGGATGATGTTCATATTTTTTTTGTTTTTTAAACGAGGCTGAAGGCATCGGTTTGAAAACTATCACCAAAAGCGCATAGAGCGGAGTAACAAAATGAACTGAGCCTGAAAGCCAAAAAACGTCCTCGGTTTCGTAGGATTTTCTCGCCTTGGATCGCCCCTCGTAACTATCCACGATGAATAGTACTCTGCGTGTTTCTCCTTTATAGGCGTAATATGTGTAAGAAACTTGATCTTCTAATCCTAGTCCTTATTTCGGTCGTGCTGGCTTCTTGCCAGTCCGTCCCGAATTCAAAGCCACAGGTTGCTGCAAAGAAGTTCTCTGCTCGCCGCAACAACGTCGTTCAACAACAAGTGAAGAGAATCAAACCAGAATCAGACTGGAAAAATTGATCGAATCAGTTTCTCGCCAACCCATGGCACTCTGAATCTTTTAATTGATGCCTACATTTTTCATTTACTCGTGGTTACTATAACACCACTGATTCGCTTACTAAAACAGGCGGTTACGAAGACGTTGTAGCGGGCTCAAAATGAATCAAAACGCCTATAGCGAAACAATTTATAAACTCCGATACGGTCTACAGAGAGGTCTTATGTTGCGCCATCTCTGTTTTGCGAGCACTTTCGCCATTCTAAGCTCATCGACTGCATTTGGTGCCTGTAGCTCTCCAGCTGGAGTCACAGGCTCTCTACAATACATCACAAATGACTTCTTATATTGCGACGGAAGCGCCTGGCAATCGGCGACGGTATCTAACACCGGCGCAACATGCTCAGGTGGCGGAGAATTGACGAAGAGCGGATCAGACTTTCAGTTCTGCAACGGCACCAACTGGATTTCGGTGAGCGGTCCATCGACAGGCTCCACTTGCTCGACCATAGGCTCTTTCACCTGGCGGTCAGCGGCCTTACAAATGGAGTGGTGTGATGGAACGAACTGGAGACGAATGGGCACCATTCCAGCCGATCCATGCTCTGGCAAATCGATCGGCCAAACTTGCGTTGCCACGACCGCTCTCTATGCTGGTGATTTAGACGGCTCTAAGTACATGGTGACACCATCAGGATGTACTGACTCCAGCACACCAACGTGTTCTGGCGGCACAGACACGATCACGAAAGACTGGTACGGAACAACAGGATCAGATTCCGATATCGCGGCCCTCACGAATGTTGGAGTAGCCACAACGCCCGCTCCTCAAAAAGGAGACGTCGAAACTCCGATCATTGCAGCGTATGCAAGCGTCTCAGCAGATTCTGCGGCGGACTTTTGCAATGACATGGTTTACGGAGGATATTCGGATTGGTACTTACCTTCGAAAACAGAACTCGCGCATCTTTATTGCAAATCGACACCGAGTTCTCACTCAACAAGCAACCCGCAAGAAAACGTTAACTGTGGTGGCTCGCCACCGACCGCTCAACTGAGTGGGTTTCACGTTGGATACTACTGGTCATCGACAGAATATGACGATCGATTCGCGTGGTCGCAAAGCTTTACGAACGGGTCACAGTACGGGCCGGGCGGAAAAGGCACGACCCGCCCTGTTCGCTGCGTTCGTCGATACTAACAAGACATTACTCGCAGTATCGAATACCAAAACGCTACCCGTTTTTATTCGACGGATACTTCCGTCTTTGAATCGAATCAACGCAGGTTCTGCAAGAGTGACCTGTCTGATCCCACCGGTCGCATAAAAGGCAACGCTGGCATTTGATGAAACAACGACGCGATTGATCCCGATTTTCAAAGAAGTCGGCATTGATAGAATCGCCGCCTGTACACGACCATCATCATCGAAATGAATTTGGTGCCGGATTTGTCTTTCTCCTAGGGTCGGAAAATGAAAAGTTGAATTCAAAAGCGCATATCCGCTGACTACGACGCCAGCATTATTGAACTGAGGATCAAACTTAAATCCGTCCTCTGCTTCAAACGCCAACAAAGCTCCATTTGCTTCGTAAATCGAAAGTCCGTTTCGTTTGATGAGTCCGATAAAATCGCGAAGGCTCATGCTCTCAAAATCTTTTCTAAAGAGCACGGCAACCACCGCTCGAATCAAAGATGAGTTCCGAACACCGGCACTTGCGACTTCCGAATACATCAACTCATGAATGATCGCTGCCGCTTGGTCTTGAGAAGAGAGCCGACTGAAGACTTCTTTGTAAAACGAAATGACAGGAGCCGAACCGAAAGTGCCCGTACGAAAGACGGCGACGTTATCAATCCTGCAACTAGACGCCACCTGCACTCGAAACGGCAGATAGTCCTGAGTGATGTCGTGATACCTTCCAGAAAGCCATCGACTCGGATCTTTCAACAACTCTTGAGCACGACGGCGATAGACCGCCGCTCGTTGCGGAGAGAATTTGCTCAACCGCGTAAAGGCCCTTTCAAGCTCACTTGAGACATCACCCTTCTTAATGGGCTCAATGAGTGAACCCGGCTCGATTCGTCTCTCCTCAAAGAGGTCCAGAGATTCATAGACCCAACCCCCAAGTGTCGCATCAAAGCAGCGAATAGCATCGCCGCCGTTACCGACACTTTCGCTTCCCGCCTCTGCGGAAATTCCAATGGCAGAGATCAGGACAACCAGAATCACTCTTGTGAATCGAATCATTATTTTGAACCTTTGAAACCAGGAACGAGGTTGAAGAACTGAATGTTCATACAATAAACAGCATCTTTGTCGCCGCCGCTGCCGAACTCAAGACAGAACTCGCGCGTGAATCGATCGATTTTTTCTTTGGCCTTAGCGTAATCAGCGCGCTTCACTCCGACCACATTCGCAGACAACGTTCTTTCTGAAACGTCTTGGTTGTCGATCGCCAAGTTCGCCTTCACGATAAACTGCTTGTGCAAAGTACGAATCGCTTCTGAAGAAGTGTCAGTTCCGTATCGACTATGTTCGTCTGCCGCTTGATACGCGCCAAATTGCATTTTGATTCGACCGAGCTTTACAAGCTTATCGATCTCGACGCGAACGACTTCGTCTGGAATCTCGAGAGCCGCTGCCAAAGTTTGAACTTTCCAAGCGACACCTTCATTTTTGATCAACTCAAGAAGCGCGTAATGCACCCATGTTGTTTGAAAACGCTCGACGACTTCTAGCGGCTGCAACTTCACATTGATTTCGCTTCGCAGTCCTGCAAGTTCAAGCTTCAAAGCGGTCAGCTTCTCACCGCGAGTCAGACGAGAGGCATCTACAAGAAGGCTGAAGATTCGAGCCTCGAGAGGATTCGTCGTCAATCCTTTGGCGACTTCAAGCGCCGCTGATTTCGAAAGCCCCTTAGTATTTTTCAGAATCTGCGTGAGATGCGACGGCTTTAACGAAAGATCGCGCGCAAATGCACGAAGTGAATAGCGAGCGTTTCGGGCCGAACGATTTTCGTACTCCGCACGCAGAATCGCGCGATAAGTGTTTGCTTCAAGAAAATGAGCTCGCATGCCCCGGAGATTACCTTCAATGGGACCACTGTAAAGGGGGAAAATGCCGGCATGCAAAATGTGTTTACTCGCGTTTACCGGGAGTGAGTATTTACTAGCTTACGGCTTGGCGTGCTTTTTCTCCCAAGCGCGGACTTTAAGACGAGCCTCATCGAAAATTTTTTCGAAGTTCTTGATTCTTACCTTCGAAACCGTCTCGGGTTTCAAAAGATTCCATAACGGCCCATACTGGAAAAACACTCTCATATACTTTTGCTGATCATTTGGGGCTACTTCATCGGTACCGAAGAGAAATCGATCTGGATAACGATTGATAAGATCAGCCGTGAGCTTCAAGGACTCGGGCGATGCGACGACGTATTTCGCGACTTCGTCCCATGAGATGTCAAAGTATATGTTCTTGAGAGTAGGGTCCTTCAGAATGCGCTCTAGATGCTGAATATGGTTGTCAATCGGACGAACAACGCGACCAACACCGGTGTGAGCCCAAATGATCTTCGTCTTTGGATGGCGCTTAAATAGGGATCGAATCCGGTCAAGATACGCGGGATTCGATCCCTCCTTCGGAAACGGTGTATCGATATCACAATGCATGAGCGCCACAAGCCCGACTTCACCGGCAAAATCGAGCAACCGATCAAGCGCCTTGTCGTTCAAACTCGGAACTCCACCGGCGAGCTTCGATGAAACAAACTCTTTATGGATCGTGAATTCACCGATACCTGAGAACACGCCCGGAAACGTCGTCAACACTCGACGAACATGATCAGCAGCGTACATATCCGCCGGATTGAACCCTGTGATCATGGGTTCAAAGCGCTTTTGTTGATCGGGCTTCAGACTCTTATATGCCATCGCGATATATGCATCAGTGAATGAATAGTAATAGAGGGGCGTATCCGCGCGTAGATAGTAGTCTGGAGCATCGTCTCCGGATACGCGATAAGACCATTCTTGTTGAAGTGGGATCCCGAAGAGAGTGGCTCGTCCGACTTTATCACCCATCACGGCGAGGAACTTGTGAATCTCTGTCCCTTCTTGAATGTAATTAGTGAGATGAACATGGGAGTCGTTGAACTCGTAAGCCATCGATACGCGCGAAAGCGCAGCCAATAGAATGAAAGGTAAAAGCATCTTTCGATAGCAGATCTTCACGAGCGCCTCCTTAAACTAGAAAAAGATGTCAGCCGCGACAGAAATCAGAGGTCCCGTCTGCCCGCCAACGTAGTACCCGAAAAGACTATCGACCGGAGAACGATCGATATGCGAGAGAAGCGCATTAAATCGAAAGTTTCTCGTATCGAAAGGATAGTAGTTGCCACCGATGCCGAGTTCCCACGAATCGTTGAACTCACCAAAGATGTACGAACCAACGAGCTGTCCCTCGAATTTCTTCGGAATGATTTGATAGGCAGAATGAATCCCGACGCCTTGATCGAACGTCGAATCAATTGGTACCGGACCATCAGCTAAAAAATTGCTCAACCAACGGAAGTAAAACTCCGTTTGTACAAAGAACCCACGATACTTCATCGCGGCATCGAGAGTAAGAACGCGATAGTCCGCTTTTTCGACAATCACACCTTTAGCGAGCGCGTTTGGCTCGAACAACAGAAGACTGTCTGACAGACGCACCTGCGTATTGCCTGGGGCCGCCGTATTGAGATTCTTTTGTCTATCTTCGCGACTGTAGATACTCGAAACACCAAAACGAGTAGCGAGCTTGTCATGTATTTCGTAGTCGCCAAATCCGCCGCGCGGTCCAAATTCACCAGTGGTCGGCATCCACCAAATACTTCCACCATAAGCGAGATCGCGCGACATCTGTGCTGCATTGACGCCGACTTGGCTCAAGTTATCGCCGATCATGAATCGGTAATTCAGACTTGGGATCACAGCTCCCCGCGCCCAAACTCCCGACGTGAAGCTTGGCTTAAAGAATTCTTCGGCAAGTTGTCGATCAGTTCCGAGAAAGTAAGGATGTTGTCCGTTAAGAGATCGAATGCCGGGCATTCCGTCTATACCGCCACCAATGGTCAGCTTCTCGCTGAATTCATAGTTGATCGAGCCGACGATCGCGGTGCTGTTTGTAGAATTCAAACCCCAAATCAAGAACGAATAGGTCAGCTTCGGATCGTAGAGCCAACCTTTCAACCAAATCATCACGCGATGAATTTGAATATCGTTTCTAGTATCGATTTCGTGATGTGTGCCCAGGTGATCGACAAAAGATTGTTCGGCCGGAAGCTGATTGAGGTATCGAACCAACATGTAACCGCTGATACTCAATGATCCGAGAGGCGTTTTTCCAACCAAAAAACCTTTGCCTGGATCAATCGTGCCCCAGGTTTCTTCTTCCGGACCTTGCTCGCCCGTGAGATACGAGACACCCGACGGTTGTTCGGGTGTCTCTTCTTTTTCGGTTTGCGCAAACGCACCGACACTGCAAAACATCAAGAGCAGCGTCCAAGTGATGACAGCTTTCATTGGCCCCCCAAATGAACACGTCTATTCGTTCTTCGAAACCTTCACGTCATACGGGTTTCCACCGAGAGCATTGGACACCTGCTCGATCGCTTTTTGGGCGCGAACACTGTTTCCAGCTTCATCAAGAGGTGGCGAGAATGCAGCGATACCGAATTTGCCTGGTGATACGGCAATCAAACCGCCCCCGACACCGCTCTTTGCCGGCAAACCAGTTTTGAAAAGCCATTGGCCAGTGTCGTCGTAGAGACCGGCCGTCGCCATCTCAGCCAAGACGCCCTTCACATGCTTTTGATCGATGACTTTTTTGCCAGTTCGCGGATTCACTCCACCGTTTGCAAGAGTCGCAGCCATCGTCGCTAAGTCCTTCGCATTCACGTTGATCGAACACTGTCTTGTGTACAGATCTGTCGCCTGCGCAGGTTTATCTTTGATTTTTTCGTAGGCGTGCATCAACTCACCAATCGCTTGGTTTCGCTGGTTTGTGTCTGATTCTGACTTATAAACCTCTTTGTTCACTTCAAGCGGTCGACCAGCGAAATCGTTATGAACGGTGATGATTTTCTTCCACACTTCGTCAGCGTTTGCGCCCTTCACCATCGATGTCGTTGCGATGGCGCCAGGATTGACGAACGAATTCATTTCGCCGCCTTTGTGTTTTTCGATGGCGTCGATCGAATTGAATACATCGCCTGTCGCATCGACACCAATCGTATCCATGACTTTCTTTTCACCGGAGTCTTGAAGAACTTGAGCAAGCGTGAAGACTTTGGAAATCGATTGAATCGAGAACATTTTGTCGACATCACCGACGGTAAACATCTTTCCGTCAGGAGTTACGACGGCAATGCCGAAATACTTCGACGGAACTTTCGCCAAAGCTGGAATGTAGTCAGCGTTCTTCCCCTCTTTGACATCCTTATTCTGCGCATAAGCATCGTTGAGAGCCTTTTGGATTTGTTCATCTGTCGGACGATTTGCTGCTTCTTGGGCATGAGCTGAACCGAGCGCCAAGATCAGTCCACCAGCGACGGTCAGTTTTGAAATGAGCTGATTCATCTTCAGAGTCCTTTCTCTTTAGAGTCGGCGAAAAACTTGCCAGTTCAGAGAAAGCAAAACCAGCGATCAATACTAGAGCGTGGAAAAAAACATGGACCGCGTCGGCCTCAATGAGACACGAAACCGTCAATCTCTGAGAAAATGTCTATCAATGACTCAAATGATATTTGTTTATGCAGTCTTAAAGTGAAGAGCGGCTAGAGCTCCGGCACGGACATCGAGAGAACTGAGCTCGTTTAAGTAATGACTCAAACCGAGATACTTCCGGGCGTTTTCCAGACTATCCGCTAGATCAAACAATCTTCCGACGGGGCTCAGTTTACGTCGTTTCGTTTTCAGGCACTCGTCGCCGCATCAAAACGAGCTCTGCCAATTATCCCGAGTACTCGACACTTCGTTTGGTTCTAACGGAGGCGCGTTTCTCGAGAATTCATTATCGTTTCCGAAAGGTGCAACGAAAGATTGAGGAACAAATATGAAAAAAACAAAAATCAATATCCTGACGCTGACGACATTTGTAATGTTCCTTTCTGCTTGCTCCGGCGGTTTCCAACCTGCTCAGGCGAAGCTTGTAACAATCGAGAAAATCAGTTGGCCCGGAAAGAGACCGCGCCCAACAGCCACACCAAGGCCGACAGCGACTCCGCGTCCGACGGCTACGCCGACTCCAATGCCGAGACCGACGGCTACACCGACACCGGTGCCGACGGCGACTCCGAAGCCGACACCAACTCCGACTCCAAAGCCAACGGCGACGCCGACTCCGGTACCGACTCCGGCGGCAACTCCGACACCGACTCCGAAGCCAACGGCAACACCAACTCCAGTACCAACGCCGGTACCGACTCCTGCTGCGACGCCAACTCCAGCGCCGACTCGGACACCAGCATCAGGTGGTCAGTACCAAGTGATTCCTGCAACAGGCGGAACATTCTATGTGTCGCCATCAGGCAATGATGCAAACCCTGGTACGGCAGCTGCTCCGTTCCGTTCATTGAATGCGTCAATCAACAAGATGCGTGGGGGCGATATCCTCTACGCTCGCGGTGGAAACTACGAGGAATCTGTTTCGATCGGCGTCTCGGGATCTGCAGCCGCTCCAATTCAGATTCTTGCTGCTCCAGGTGAAACTCCTGTTCTATCAGGTTTAACGAACCTCTCGACACTGAGCGGATTCAGAAAAGTCACGTCGGCTGAGCCAGCACTTGCAGGCAACCCGAACTATGCTCAGCTCTATACAGTGACAGTACCGAAAGCCCTTTTCCCGAACGGAAACGTTCAGCTTCTCGATCAGGGCTCGTTCATGAACATCGCGCAGAACCCTTATACGACTGAAACAGTTTTCGATGACACGAAGACTTACGCTGTCGTTACTGAAGGTAACGGTTCCACGACGTGGTTGGGTGCGCCGATGCTTCAGAACTCGACTGCGAACTTCTGGGCAGGACAAGTTTCTGGAGGGCAATATCCGGTGACTCTCGCGATTTGGAAGTCGAACGCGGGCAACAGAGTCCTTCGATCGCGGATCCGGTCGTCGTCAGGAAACCAAATCACATTTGATGCGCTGGCAAATCCGGTTACAGTCGACTCGGCGACTCCGTCGAAGACCGATCGCTTCGCGATCTTGAACCACCCGTCAGCTCTGACAAAGCCAGGTCAGTACGCTTACTATCTCGATGCTTCAGGTAACGCCGTCCTCTACATCTGGCCGAAGACTTCTGATACGTCACGCCTCGGAATCATCTCGAAGTCCCACGGTATCTCGTTGCAGAACGGAAAAGGCAGCTACATCAATATCGCTGGGTTCAAAGTGACTGGGTACGGCTCTAACGGAGTCAGCGTTGGGTACGGCAACGCGCACACAAGCTTCCAAATCTGGAACTGCACGTTCAACTACATCGACGGTTACGCAATCAATGTTTCAAACGGTGCTGGTGACATCGTCGCCTACAGTTTGATCCATGACATTAAGTCGATGCGTGGTATCCAGCTGACAAATGGAACTGACAACTATGCCTTCGGAAACACGCTCGATCGTATCGAAAGAACGGCGATCTACTTCGGCGGAGCGACACGCGCTCGTGCAATCGGCAATACCATTGGATTCACTGGCATTCACGGAAATTCGATCACAGCTTACCAAGGCTCATCGAATGTTCTCTTTGCTGCGAACAAGATCTTCACGGACAAAATCCCGATCACTTTCGAATTGTCATCGGACGTAGCGGTTATCGATAACGTCTTGATCAGCACCGGTGGCACTGGCTATTCGATCGCGAGCTGGGGTGGAATGACAGGTGACTATGTTATCGCGAATAACTTCATCCAGAATCCACAAGGTGTGGCGATGTCGATCCCTGCCGCCGATATCACTGCGGGCCTGGCGGTTCAGATTCGTAACAACGTCGGTACCGGTGGTATGGGCGTGGCAAATACAACCCGCTCGAATAACCGCTACATGAGCTTCGCTTGGCCTGAAGATGCAAAATACGGTTGGTCTCTAGTGAACGGAGAAACAAAATTGACTGGAACTATGCCGAGCGCACCGCTTGCCAATCTGACCCAGGTCAGAGATTTCTTGAGTAGCATTTCGAGTCAGACGACAGGAATGGGCACGGCACTCCCGAGCGCTATCATGACGAAGTTTGATATTTCGAATGCTTACAAAAACTCACGTATGCCGGCAGCGGTCTTCACAAACATCGGTCCATCGAACTAACACTGAAACGAAAAAAAGGCTCTCTTCCCCTACGGAAGTGAGCCTTTTTCATTTCTAAGACTATCGCACGCGACGCACTGAGAACGTCATGATCTCAGGGATGTTCGGCGAGCGCATTTCAACTTGAAGCTGCATCACTTGTTCGATTTCTCGATCCAATAGCGACCGGGCCAATGTTCGGCTCATTTCTTCGAGTTCCGCTCGGTCGTGAATGAGACGCGAGCCGTCTGCAACGACATTCACTGCAAACGATCTCGGGCAATCGTCTTCGAGAACGAAACTTCCCCGATCAACGCCAGGTCGAATTGATGAATACGTGCAGCCAAATGATAGATCACTTCCATCACTCATTTTCGCAATCGTGTTCTCTGCGACATCAAACGCCAGATTCTTGAGATCAAACGCAACTTCATCTGCCGTTCGAACACGATCGCCTTCGTAGCGTTCGATATTCGGGTGAATATTCAAACGAACGATGTACTTTCGACCCGACGGAGTTTTTAGGCTGCCCTCAAAAAGGCCGCGAACGCCTTGAAAGAAGTTTTGCGTGCGAGCAAGATCGGCTTCCATCGCGGACGCGCGATTGTCTTGTGTCTTGCGATCCGCTTCGGCTTGTTTCTCGGCATCGATCTTGGCTTTTTCAGCCAAACGGTCGTTTCCCTGTGGTTTTGCACATGCCACTAGCAAAAATCCGGCGGCAATTAGGCTTACAAACTGTTTCATTTCTCAATCCCCCATTTTCGTTCCGTAATCCAATATAAAGTCGGTAGCACAAGCAAAGTCAGAATCGTTGACGAAACGATTCCACCGATAACGACCGATGCGAGTGGTCTTTGAACTTCAGATCCAACGCCGCTTGAAAGCATCATCGGAAGAAAGCCAAAGATCGCAACCAAGGCCGTCATCAGAACCGGACGAAGTCGAATCATGGTTCCTTGATGGATTACATCGAGGCCTGTTTTTCCTTCGTCGCGCAGTTGATTGAAGTAGTTGACGAGAACAACGCCGTTCAGAACCGCAATACCTGACAGTGCAATAAATCCGACGCCGGCCGAAATACTAAACGGCAAGCCGTTCAAGATCAGACTTACAACTCCGCCGACGAGAGCCAGCGGAACGCACGAGAAAATCAAAAGAGTCTGTCTGATGTTTCCGAATGCCGCGTAGATCATCATCAGCACGAGTAGAAGCGCCAGCGGAGTGAGGACCAAGAGTCGATTACGAGCTTCTTGCAGATTCTTGAAGTTTCCGCCCCACTCCATATAGTAGCCTTGCGGCAGTTCGACCTCGGCTTGCACTTTCTTTTGCGCCTCGTTTACGAAACTTTCGGTGTCTCGACCTCGAAGATTGATCAAAACAGCCGACCGACGGTTTGAATCTTCACGATTGATCGATCCATACGTTTCAGCAAACTTCGTCGAAGCGATTGTTCTCAGTGGCGTTGTCACATTGGCGCTGATACCAACCGGAAGGTCTCGAATCGTTTCAAGATCAGCACGCTCATCATCAGAGAGTCTGACAACAATCGGATACTTGCGTTCGTTCTCATAAAGATATCCGGCCTCTTGCCCACCCATTGCAATCGATACGGTTTCAAGAACATCGGATACCGAACCGCCGAATCGATTGAGCGATGCCGTATCCGGCTCGATCCTTAAGACCGGTGACGTGCCAGCCAAATCCTCTTCGACGTCTCCCGCGCCTGGAACTGTTTCTACGACCTCTTTGGTTTTCTTGGCGAGCTCCATGAGTTTCGCTAGATCAGATCCAAAGATTTTGACCGTGACATCAGCCCGCGTACCTTCAAGGAGTTCGTTGAATCTCATCTGAATTGGCTGCGAAGCCAAGTACGTCTGTCCCGGCAACTCGAGATCAAGACGCTGTAAGATCTCTTGAACCAATGACTCATAGCTATGAGTCTTCCCTTCATGCTCAGGCCAGTCGTCGCGATCCTTGAGCATAATGTATGTGTCAGACACATTCACACCCATCGGATCCATAGCGACTTCGCTCGTTCCAATTCGCGAAAAGACGTCCTGCACTTCCGGAAATTCTCGAACAATCAGGTCTGCCCGCTTTTGAAACTCGACTGACTGATCAAGACTGACATTCACCGGTCGAATCATGTGAAACGCGTACGATCCTTCGCTGAGTTGCGGAAGAAACTCTGCTCCGCGAGTAGCAAAGAGTCCTGCGCCGACTAACACGCTCATAACCGCGACACTCATTGTGAGTTTTGGATGTTTGATCGTGCGATCCAAAATCGGACCGTAGAACGCCTTGAGCCAACGCATGAATCGCGGCTCTTTTTCTTCTGCATCACCCGAAAGGATCAGAGACGCCAATGCGGGAGCCGTGGTGAACGAAAGTACCAGGGCAGCAAACACCGCTATCGCAAACGTTGCGGCCATCGGTCGAAACATTTTTCCCTCGATACCGACGAGCGCAAAGATCGGCAAGAACACGGCGACAACAATCAACTCGCCAAATCCCGCAGCCAAACGAATCTCAACGGCCGCATCGTAGACTGCTTTTTGGATCTCTTCTCGATTCAGCTTTCGGCCCAGCTTCAATTTCAGATCGTGAATGTAGCGAACACAGTTATCGAGAACGATCACGGTTCCGTCGACGATGATGCCAAAATCAAGCGCGCCAAGGCTCATCAGGTTTCCCGACATTCCCAATGGCTTCATCACCAAAAACGTCGCCAAAAGAGAAAGTGGAATCGTCAGAGCTGTAATCACTGCAGCTCTTATGTTACCCAACAAAATGAATAGAACGATAATGACGAGGATCGCCCCCATCACCAAGTTGTGCTCGACGGTTCGCAGAGTTGCATTCACCAGAGTTGAACGATCATAGACTGTCGTAAGCGCAACGCCTTTTGGCAAAGACGAGCGAATCTCTTTCATCTTCTCGTTCACTCGAGTCGCGACAGTTCGGCTGTTTTCACCCAAGAGCATCATGACGGTGCCAAGAACGACTTCGCGGCCATCATACGTCGCAGCGCCCGTTCGCAACTCTCGTCCGAGGGTGACGGTTGCAATGTCACCAATTTTGACGAGCTTGAATGAGTCGAGCGCCTTTACAGTGAGCTTTTGAATGTCAGAGATGTCTTTAAAGAGGCCGACACCTTGAACCAGAAATTGCTCTGCCGTTTGCTGAACGTAGCCGCCGCCGACATTTCGATTCACACTTTCAAGCGCATTCAGGATATCGCCAAAGTGAACTCCGTATGACGCCATCTTTTGAATATTCGGTTGAACATGAAACTGCTTTTCGTATCCGCCACTGGTGTTGATCTCAGCCACGCCTTCAATCGTCAGAAGTCGCGGTTTGACGTACCAATCTTGCAGCGCTTTGATCTCCATGAGCTGTTTTAGACGCTCCTGCGGATCTGTAGCGGGTTTCTCGAAATCCAAAACATACTGATAGATTTCGCCTAGGCCCGACGAAATCGGTCCCAGTTTTGCTTCCGCCCCTGGCGGCAGCTCGGGAATAACCCCTTGGAGCCTTTCCGAAACCACTTGTCGCGCACGGTATATATCGAGTCCATCCTTGAAGACGACGGTGACTTGCGAAAGACCAAATCGCGTGATCGACCGCACCTGTTCAACGCCTGCGATCCCTCGCATCGATGATTCGACCGGAAAAGTAATTGTTCTCTCAATTTCCTCCGGTGCAAGTCCATCGACCGTTGTGTTCACCTGCACCTGGTTATTAGTAATATCTGGAACGGCATCAATCGGGAGATGCTGAAAGGCATAGATGCCGGCGACGGCGAGAAACGCCGTCAGCAGTAAGACAATGCCCCTATGGTAGACAGAAAAATGAATAATTCGATTGATCATGTTTTGAAATCCTTAGTGCGAATGGCCGTGAGCGACGCCGCCAAAGGCTGCGATCTCTGCGATCCGCAAAAAACCAAGACCTTCGATCACGATCTGATCACCAGACTTTAAGTCGGTACTTGAGATAGTGAATTCGTTCTTTGTTTTCGTGATTGTTTGAAAATCGATTCGTTTATAAAAACCGTCGCGAAGTCTGTAGAGATTCTTCTCTTGAAGACCGAAGAAAATCGCGCTCTTTGGGAGCACAATCGCCCCCGAAGTGAAACCAAGCGTTCGAATTCCGAAATTCTTATGAGCTTCCGGAGAAATCCGAATTCCTTTCGCTTCAGAAGCTTCAACGATGCCTTTTTCATTCTCTTCGTGCGGATCACTCTCGTGATCGTGATCGCCGTCAGCCAGCGCAATCATCGGAGCAAAAACCATTGTCAGTAGAAAGTGCCATTTACTCATGTTTGAATTCTCCGAGACGGTTTTCGAGTGCGTAGAGGCTCAAAAGCGCTTGTGTCGTTTCGAGCTCGAGCTCGTTTTGCGTTTGAGTGAACTCTAGAATCTGTCTGTGTGCTTCGATCACAAGAGCGCCTGAAATCAATCCCTGATAAAAAAGGCTCTCTGTGCTCCTATGCTTTTGATCGATCTCTTTCGGTGCAGGCGATTTATTGAGCGCCACGACGAACTCTTGATAGCTCTCAAGAAGGTTCTGTCGCTCGAGCACAATCGAATTCGACCGTGTTCGAAAAGCAATCTCGGCCTTTGTTCGTTCGCCGAGTGTTTTTCTTCGCTCACCGCCATTGAGATTCCAAAACGGAAGCGGGAAACTCAAACCCACACCGTACTTCTGCCACTCGGTGGTTGCCTCGACTTCTTGGGTCGCAATCAAGCTGACCGTTGGATCAGGCCACGAGTTCGCTCGAGCGAGATCATAAGCAGCATCCGCTTTCTGAAACTCGGCCTCGGCGGCTTTAACGGCTGGACTCTCTGAGATCGATGCTTTCGGAACAAAGGCTGGCCAAGTCACTCTACGCTTCGGCAAATATTTCGTGATAGCGGCAAAACTGAGTTCAGGGATGAGCTTAAAATATGACTCGATCACTCTGCGATCTGCCTGAAGCGATGCAAGTCTGTGACGATAGTCGCCGATCGCAAGCTTGAAGATCGAAAAACTCACCTGCTGATCCGGAGAAAGCCGCGGTCGAGAAGAAAACTGGCGATCGACTTTTTGATAAGTCTCGAGCGCCTCTTCAAGGACCGCGATTTCCTCAATGATCTGACGATAGCGAATCAGAGTCAGAATATTCTCACTCTTGACTTGATTCTTCGTCATCGCCGATGAGGTTCGAATTGCCTTTGCTTCGGCCTCGCCAAGTTTTCGGCGTGCAGATCGTTTTCCGCCGATCTCGATCAACTGAGAAACGGCCAATCTCGATTCACCAACGACATCCCCGATCACTTCGCCTTTAGTGGTCTCAACCTCAAGCTGCGGATTCGGAAACTGCGTTAAAGAAGAAAGGGCGCCGTCCGCGATTTTATCGTCGAAGGCTGTTTGTTTAATATTTGGATGGTTCTGCTCCATGCACGAAAGCACATCAACCGTACTCGACGGCGTTTTGCATGGATCTGCCGCATGCGCAGATAAAATCGTCGATAGAACTAGCGACGCTAGATACACGTATAGACTCCTCGAATTTTGAAAATAAAAAATGTCGTTGTGGAAATCGCGCTTACGCGATCGGAGGACGCTTTAAGCCCTTATTGAATGGGGCTTTGTAGAAGAACCGAAACCGAACGAACTCAGGTTTCGCATCGAAAAATGCGAGAGCCTCGGTCGGAGACTTGATCATGTAGATATGATGGCAGCACGAATTGACGTGGCACTCAGGGCAATCGGTGCCCGTCGTGTGATGATGAGATCCATCGGCTTGAGCTTGCGCACTTCCGCAAGAGTCATTCTGAAAATCGATCTCGACTCCAGAGCAGATCACCTGGAGGGAAAAGAGAACAAGAATGAGGACGCAGACGGTCTTTGATAGCACTGTGACAAATAGTTACCGTGGGGACCGAGGCGAGTCAATTCGGGCAAGCCACTTCAACGAAGTGATACATCGCCGTATTGGGCACAGAGGTGCCGACAATCACGCCGGTACCAAAACCAGTACCGCCGGTACCCACGCCAACGCCTGTGCCGAAGCCGGTCGACGTGCCTGTTTCATCGCGGGCTTCGAATTCTCGCGTAATTTCGTATTTACCACCGCAAAAGTCAGTCGCCTTCGCGCTCATCTTTGCTCTGAACTCGGCTTCGCGATCTGGATTGCTTTGTGGCGGATATCGAAGCACTGCCATTTTTTTAGGACTTAAGTCTTTGCGAACAAAGTCAACGCTAGTGCAACCGCCGATAACAAGGATCACTGTGCAAAGCCATGCCGTCCGTTTCATAGGACAAGTATTGCAGCTTCGTTATTTCGTGGATTGTTGAGAGATTCAAATCTCTCGAAGGTTTTATGAAAGCTTACTGGGTCAATTCGCCATCATTTCGATTCGCGAATTCCTTTTCCAGAAAAGCGAACAGACTCAGATCCGCCACCCATTACTGGTGCTTCGAAATCCATATCTGCTGCAACATTTTCTAGAATGATCACATTGGTCTTTGGATCAAGCCTCATCTTCAGGCTTCCACGTGAACTGACGTCAAAAACCGCGACCTGGCGCTTGCCTGTCGGAAACGGAATTTCGATCAGTTTTCCCGCAAGGAAATCGACGCGACTGATGATTTTCTCAAGCTCAAGTTCATAACCCGAGAGTCGAATCGAGAGCAGAATGTCTTTTGCCTGTTTCTTTGAGGGGATGAGTTTCATCGATTCGAATTTCAAATCGATGTAATCGGTCATAGGAATTTTCGGCTGTACATCGGCCTGAGTGTTCAACGCCGTGATGACGCCAAGAGCGAGTGCTTTTTCGGTCGGGGTATCGTCGAGTACGCGAAACTGCGGAGTCTTACCCGCATTGTTCTGAATTTTGAAAACTTCGGCGCCATTGTGAAAGAGCGGTTTCAGATCAGCGACCGCAAAACCAGGCATTGCGAGGCTGAACAAAAAGAATAGCGCTATTGAATTGATGATCTTCACTGCACCCGCCCCCTTAAAAAGATCCTATGATCCTCTCAAAGCGAGCGTCATTGAGCACCTAAGAAATCGAATTTCGCGTCTCTTTGTCTCAGTCGAGATGGCAACCGGAAAAGAGAGCCACAGCTCCAGCTGTCTCAGAATCGAAAGATTCTACGAGGGCGGTTTTCTGCTTTACTGTGACTCGCAAAATCGTTTCACCCGAGTCGCCATCTCGCACGTCGATGATATCGGCACCCTGAACGGTATCTCGTTGAATAACGACGTTTGAATCTTCCTCAAACGGCAGTGCCCCGACCGTGACGGCATCGTTGTCTAAGAGCAAATACGGGTACTCTGAAAACTCGAAATCGTTCACGTTCTCGAAACTAGGCGCAGCTTCGAGGCTCTTTTCAAGCTGGCATACAAATGGGGCCGCTGATGCTTGCACGCCGAAAAATACGATCAACAGACCGATGACACTCTTCATAGCTCTCCCCCTTCGAATCACTGAGAAGGTCTTAGTCCAATTCTGAGACTCCGGCGAATACGAAGGGCAAATTTTAATATGCCGTTTGTGAATAAGAGCAAACACACCGACCCGTCATTCTCAGTTTGAAACACGCATCCGTTTGAAAATGAGCATCATTTCAAATGCACGGTATTTGGATGTCATACTGGTCTAGTAGCAGGAGGAGCTCCGACTATGAAGGCGTGCTCGATGGTCTTTTGCGCACTCATTGCCGTCACCAGCTTTGTACTTCCGACGGCAAAGGCCGCAGGCCCTGCTGAGAACGTTCAAGAGTCCATTGTGGTCTCGATTGACCGCTTGGCGGCCGAGCAAGCCGAGCTCGGCGAAAAGATCGCCGCCATCGAAACTGAACAGCGTAAACTTATGGGCGAAAAGCTTTGGGTCAACTACGTCAATGGCAATTGCCCGGGCATGAACTGCGATATGCAGGGAAAATTTGTTTCAACAGCGAAGGCCCTTGAAACACAAAAGATGATTCACAAAGCACGTCTCATCGACGCCGTTCGCGAACGCGAAGCTTTTAGAACGGTATTAAACGAAACCACACGCAAACCCGAAGTCGTCGTCTCTATGAAACCGGCGGCAAAAAAAATGCGTTCTGTTGCAGCGGTACAGAAGCCCATGGCTCGCAAACCGCCGATTGGAATCAAGCTCAGAACCGCAGCGAAGTAAGTTTGGCGCACCCGAGTGGATTCGAACCACTGACCTGCAGCTTCGGAGGCTGCCACTCTATCCAGCTGAGCTACGGGTGCTCTAAAGAATGAATGGGCATACTAGCCAGGCGGACCCCAGGGGTCAATCTACCGCTTTTTTCTCTACCGCGCCTGAGTTTTGGTCTTCTTCAGCCGGCATTACGGGAGCTTCTGGGTTGAGCGGCGTCGTTGAACGTGCCCGCACCGGAGCAAAGCCCGTCGTCTCAGGTAACGAGCCTTTGAGTTTTAGGAAGTTTGATGTCGTCGCAGTACCAGGACGGCCGGTCAACTTGCCGTCTTTGTCTACTTCGGAGTTTTCGATCGTCAAAGCTCTGTCGAGATTCTCACAGCGCTGGCTGATGATTGAATCAAGCATCGAGACGCCTTGTTTAAAAAGCGCATGCATGAGGATCTCGCCATGGGTTGACGT
>DATLHP010000205.1:0-8348 GCA_035539835.1 Bdellovibrionales bacterium | reverse complement strand
TCGTGGCCGCGACCGGCGCCCAAAACTAAAATACGAGAGCGCTGAAGCTTCAGACCAGGAACGTATTGTGCGAGTGCCGGATGTGCGTCGCCGAGATCCCAGCGTGGTTCATTCGTTTTGTAAAACTCGCTCCACCATGCTGGTTTTTCGGCATCGGTGTTTGCTTGCAACCACGCATTCAAAATTAGTTGCTTGCCTGAAACGGTGATTGAGTCGTCGTCGTAATCATCAACAAGATTAAAAAACGTCGACTGAGCTGCCCTCGAGAAAACGAATGGAATTCCTCTGGCTGTATGGCCATGAAATCGATCCCATTCGTCGATCGTCAAAGTCGCGATGTCGAATTTTTCTGAATAACCGTAGGGAAGATTCAAAACCCAATCAGAACCTTCGCGTGAAACATTCACAGCAACATAAGGCTCATCAAAGGCTTCGACGATGACGTCGCGATCTTCGATCGTAACGAAAGCCTTCATTCCATCGACACGCATCGATGCAAGCCAAGCTCGGCCGGTCTCCGCGTCAGCAACGCGAAGTTCTTCCATTTTGAAATAGCCGCTTTCATCGATTTGAATGAAGCGCGCAGAGGGCGCGTTCACTTGTGCTCTTCTGCTTCGCCTTTGCTCGGAGCTTTTTCAGGCTCGGCACCAGAATCTGCATCTTTCGCGGAGACATGAACTCCGTTCAAGAACTGCATTTGCGAAGCTGAGATGTTTCCGGCAGTGGCCTGCCAAGATTTGAAGCCATCTTCGGATTTCAGAAGCACGTGGCCTTCGAAAGTCTGTTCGACCTTCTCTTTATCGCCAACGGTTCCGAGGGCGCGGCAACGGAAATGAGCCATGAGCTCTTCGTTAACTTTCACCACTTCGGTATAGAGCTGCTGGCAGAAAATCTCGGTTGTCGTTGGGTACTTGCTCTGGATCAGGGCCCGAACGTCGGCTTCGACGCCGGTCTCTACGGCGCGGTGCTGCTCGAGCGAAAACGCACGCTCGGCTGTCGTCATATTCCACGTCCAAACCATGAGAACCAGCACGATGATCAACGAGATGTACTTCATTTTGCTTCCTGCCAGGGGTTCATATATGACTAGCGTAGACTAGCGAGGAATCGATGGCAAACCGTGGGATCGCAAATGTTTTGAGCCGGCTCCCAGAGCTGCGCCGGAAAATCAGCGAAAAGGTGAACGAGGCGATCGCGACCGATCTTAAAAATTTCGCGCGCCAGCCGCGCAGCCTCGCGGCCTTGATTGAATCGCAGAGCCCATGGTTGGGGCGTCGTTTTCTGGGCGTGGCGTCAAACATTGTTGAGCCATTTTTGGTCGGTACTGGTGTTTCGGTTGCCGCTCTTGGCGAGGAAGTTTGCGAAATCGCTTTGCCAAACATTTGGAGAAACCAAACTGAGCACGGCGTTGTCCACACAGCTGCGATCTCGGCAACAGCAGAGCTTGCCAGCCGTTTGTACTGGGAGCGTCACCTCGATCTTCATCATTCCGAGCTGAAACCATTGTCGGTGTCGACGCGGATTTTGGGTTCGACACGCGATTCGTTGAAGGCGGTTTTTCGTGCAACGGTCGGCGAGCGCGAGGAAGTCCTGCATAAACTGCGGGCGAACGGCGAAACAGAGACGCTTGGCACTGTCTCGGTCTACGATTCTTCGGGTAAGCTTGTTTCCGAAGTCGAAATCGAATGGAAAATGACAAAGCAGCTCGCACTCTCTGACGGGCGCTGATCGAAGGAGCGAATTTTGGTGGATGCACCAGCGGCAGGTCCGGTTCTCGAAACCGAAGTTTCATCATCTTCGGCTGTTTTCAAAACCAACACTGATGCCATGAATCGTTTGGTCGACGAGTGGCGTTCACGCGTTGCCGAAGTAAAGCTCGGCGGCGGACGGGATGCGCTCGCAAAACACAAATCACGCGGAAAGCTCACGGCACGCGAACGTATCGAAGCACTTCTCGATCAAGGTTCTGCCTTTCTCGAAATTTCAACTCTCGCCGCATGGGAGATGTACGACGGTGCTGCACCTGCTGCGGGGATGATCGTTGGTATCGGTGTCGTCTCTGGACAAGAGTGCATGATCGTTGCAAACGATGCGACGGTGAAAGGCGGAACTTATTTTCCGCTCTCGGTAAAAAAACATCTTCGTGCACAAGAGATCGCATTCGAAAACGGACTACCGTGTATTTATCTTGTCGATTCAGGTGGCGCGTTCTTACCTCTGCAGTCAGAAGTTTTTCCGGATCGCGATCATTTCGGCCGTATTTTCTATAACCAAGCTCGGATGTCGGCAGCGGGTATTACGCAAATCTCTGTCGTGATGGGTTCGTGCACGGCGGGTGGTGCGTATGTTCCTGCGATGAGTGACGAGAACGTCATCGTCAAAGGAAACGGAACGATCTTCTTGGGTGGACCGCCACTTGTAAAAGCTGCGACGGGCGAAGTCGTTACGGCGCAGGAGCTTGGTGGCGCCGAAGTTCACTGCGAAGTGAGCGGTGTCACGGATCACTTTGCAGAAGATGACGAGCACGCCATCGAAATAACACGCGATATCGTAGCGAACTTGAACAAACCAAAAAAGATGCCGTTCAAGCTCACACCTGTCGAAGAGCCGGCTTACAAAGCCGAAGAAGTCTACGGTGTGATTCCTGCGGATGCTCGCAAGCCATTTGATGTTCGCGAAGTTATTGCTCGCATCGTCGATGGCTCGAAATTTCATGAGTTCAAAGCAAACTATGGAAAAACTCTCGTCACAGGGTTTGCTCGCATTTACGGAATGCCAGTTGGAATCATCGCAAACAATGGAGTTCTCTTTAGCGAGAGCGCATTGAAGGCGACGCACTTTATTGAATTGTGCGAGCAGCGCGCGATTCCACTCGTGTTCTTGCAAAACATCACCGGCTTCATGGTCGGTAAGAAATACGAAAACGAAGGAATCGCGAAACACGGCGCGAAGATGGTAATGGCTGTCTCGAATGCTCGTGTTCCGAAGTTCACTGTGATCATTGGTGGTTCGTACGGCGCCGGAAACTACGGAATGTGCGGACGCGCTTATCAGCCGCGCTTTTTGTGGATGTGGCCGAACGCACGAATCTCTGTCATGGGTGGCGAGCAGGCGGCAAACGTTCTTCTCACTGTGAAAATGGATCAGCTTGCCGAGAAAAAAATGGCAATGACTCCAGAAGAACAGCAGAAGTTCAAAGCACCGATCTTAGAAAAATATGAAAACGAAAGTTCGGCGTACTACTCGACGGCAAGAATCTGGGACGACGGCATTATCGATCCGGCTGACACAAGACGGGTGCTTGCCCTCGGACTCAGTGCCAGCTGCAACCGCGAATGGGGAGAACGCCTTCAGGGCGTCTTCAGGATGTGAGTGAAACGATGACGTATGAAACTCTGAAAATCGAAGAAAAAGGCCGCATTGTTTCGATCGTTTTGAATCGCCCGGATATTCGAAATGCCTTCGATGCCAAAATGATCTCAGATCTGACTTCTGCATTTATCGGGTTGTCGAAGCGCGATGACGTCAGTGCGATCATCTTACGTGGTGAGGGAAAGTCATTCAGCGCGGGCGCTGACCTTGGTTACATGAAATCAATGGCGTCTTTTTCTCTCGAAGAAAATCAACGAGACGCTGAATCTCTCGATCGCATGTTCTGGGCGATTCGTGAATGTCCACAGCCTGTTATTGGCCGCATTCATGGTCACGCCATGGGCGGGGCTTTGGGTCTTGCGAGTGTTTGTGACATCGTTGCCGCCGTCGATGGAACTCAGTTTGCATTCTCTGAAGTTCGCATTGGCTTAGCTCCAGCGGTGATCTCGCCCTACGTTCTTGAAAAAATGGCGGTCTCAGAGGCTCGTCGTTACATGTTGAGCGGCGAGGTGTTCGATTGCGAAGAAGCTTATTCGTCGGGCTTGATTCAATTCTACGGAACTGAGCAAGAGGTCGATGAATTTGTCGCCGGGACTTCGACGACGATCGATCGAAACGGAATCGAAGCTGTTCGCGCCACGAAAAAACTCCTTCGCGATCTCGATGAGACAGGTGAGTGGGGCGAGAAGCGTGCGCTCACGACAAAAGTGATTGCAGCTCGTCGGGTGAGCGCCGAAGGCCAAGAGGGTCTCAAAGCATTCTTAGAGAAGCGTTCGCCAAGTTGGATGAAGTCAGGAAAATAAGTCGATGAAAATTACGAAGCTCGCGATCGCCAATCGCGGAGAGGTCGCTGTTCGAATCATCCACGCTTGTAAAGAGCTCGGAATTCGCACCGTACTTTTGCATTCTGATGTCGATATCGGAACTCGCGCATGGAGAATGGCCGATGAAAAGGTCTGTATCGGTCCCGCACCGACGGCATCTAGCTACCTGAATATCGAAGCCAACGTTCGTGGCGCGGTGAGCGCCGGAGCGCAAGCGGTTCACCCAGGATTCGGATTTCTTTCAGAGAATGCTGATTTCGCGCAAGCCTGCATCGATGCGGGTTTGATCTTTGTTGGTCCTAAGCCTGAAACGATTCGTGCTCTCGGAGATAAGATCTCGGCAAAAAAGCTGATCGAGAGCGCGAAGGTTCCGACGGTTCCTGGTTATGCAGGCGCCGATCAAAAAGTCGAAACTCTCGTCGCAGAAGCGGCTCGTATTGGTTTTCCGGTGATCGTAAAGGCTGCTGCTGGTGGTGGCGGTCGCGGAATGAAAGTCATTCGTTCAAACGAAGAAGCGCCAGAGCTGATTGCTTCGGCTCAACGTGAAGCGATGAGCGCCTTCGGTTCGGCAATCGTATTTCTAGAAAAATATCTCGATCGCGCTAAGCACATCGAGTTTCAGGTTTTCGGAGATTTCACAGGCAAATGTGTTCATCTCTTCGAGCGCGAGTGTTCAGTTCAGCGTCGTCATCAAAAAATCGTCGAAGAATCGTTGTCGCCGTCGCTCACGCAGGAACTGCGTGCGCAAATGGGCAAAGCGGCTGTCGATCTTGCTGAGAAGGCCGGTTACAACGGTGCTGGAACCGTTGAATTTCTCGTTCAAGATGGAAAATTCTATTTCCTTGAAATGAACACGCGTCTGCAGGTCGAGCATCCTGTGACCGAGATGGTTCTCGGTGTTGATCTCGTGAAGGCACAGATTCTGACAGCGGCAAAAGAGTTCGTAGTCTGGAAGCAAGCTGACTTGATTCCACGTGGTCATGCGATTGAATGTCGTGTGTATGCTGAAGACTCGTATAATCGTGGTCTTCCGAGCACCGGCGAGCTTTTGGCTTTGTCGTTCCCTGAAGGCCCGGGTCGTCGTTTCGAAGTCGGTTTCGAAGCTGGCGACGAAGTGACGTCGTTCTACGACCCAATGATCGCGAAGATCATCGTTTGGGACGAAAACCGCGAGCGCGCGATTCGCAAGACTTTAAAAGTCATCGACGAGTCGGTGATCTTTGGTGTTCGCACGAATCTTCCGTATCTTCGCTCGATTCTCTCGCATCCCGAATTCATTAGCGGAAAGATGACAACCCAATTCATTCAAACGCACTTTCCGGAAGGGCTCGAAGCCCCTGCTCCTGAAGATTGGCAGACGAAGTTTGCTCGAGCAGCAATGACCGAGCTCGGACAATCAAGTGGCGGCTCCGTTGGAACTGCAGTGATGGCTGCGAATCCGTGGACGACAGGGTGGAGACTCGTATGAAAAAAGTGAGCTTCGACATCGACGGAAAAACGATCGAAGGTTTTGTTGCCCAGAAAGCCGGAGTGCTGTGGGCGCACGTGAACGGTGAGACGTTCACGGTCGAAACTGCACGCAAGTCTCGTAAAGGCGGTAAGAGCTCGGGTGCCGGTGCGAAGCCTGGAGAGGTCGTAGCCCCGATGCCTGGAAAAGTGATCAAGCTTTTAGTAAAACCAGGGATGAAAGTCGAAAACCATCAAGTCGTGCTCGTGATGGAGGCGATGAAAATGGAGTACACACTCAAAGCGGCATGTGACGGCGTCGTGACAGATGTTTTCTGCGATGCCGGTCAACAGGTGACGCTCGGACAACTGCTTGTGAAGCTGGATGTGAAATGAGTCGCAAGATTCGCATTGTCGATGTTGGACCTCGAGACGGACTCCAAAACGAAAAAACTGTTTTGGATCAGGCCACTCGTCTCGAATTCGCTGAGCGCTTGGCTCAAGCAGGGATGAAGAGCATCGAACTCGGTGCCTTCGTCTCCCCACAATGGGTTCCGCAAATGGCAGGTTCAGCGGAGCTTTTGACCGAAGCTCTCAAGCGCACGGCGAAAGGTAAATCGCTGGCAGGCGTCGACATCTCGGCTCTGGTTCCAAATCAACGCGGAATGAGCGATGCCCTTGCCGTAGGTTTAAAACACGTCGCGATCTTTGCGAGCGCAAGCGAGTCGTTTGCGAAGAAAAACATCAACTGCACCATCGAAGAGAGCTTTGTTCGTTTCGAAGAAGTCATGAAAATGGCGAAGAAGAACAAAGTGAGAGTTCGCGGGTATCTTTCAATGTGTTTCGGTTGTCCATTCGAAGGAAAGATCGACGAGAAACAAGTCGTTCGATTGGCAAAACGACTGGTCGAACTCGGCGTGTATGAAGTTTCGATCGGCGACACCATCGGCGTAGCGCACCCTGCACAGGTAAAACGTCTTGTCGGAAAGCTCGTTAAAGCCGTCGGAGCAAAAAAGCTTGCGATGCACTTTCACGATACACGCGGTACCGCACTCGCAAACATCTTAGCGAGCATCGATCTCGGCATTCGCGTTTTCGATTCAAGCCTCGGCGGCTTAGGCGGATGCCCATATGCTCCAGCAGCAACGGGCAACGTATCGACTGAAGATGTCGTCTACATGGTTCACGGAATGGGCTTCGACACCGGCCTCGATCTCCAAAAGCTGATCGACATCAACAAATGGATGACCGGAAAAATCGGCCACGAACTCCCATCCCGCGTCGGCAAAGCCGGAATCCCAAAACCCCGCCCACTCTGAGCCAGCATTGCTCGAGCTTTTTGGCTCAACAAAAGCGAAGGATTCACTGTTCCGGAACAGTCGCATAGCGTCGTTGGGTATTATCCAACTTCTTCTTGGCTCGCAAACTGCTTAGTTCAAGAGAGCAGGGTGAGAAGAACACCTATTTCGATGCGGCAACGATGTTGGTGTCGAATGATTGGTCGGTCTTGCATCCGTTACAAAGAGGCGAAATTGCTGCCACAGAGCCCGATTTTGAAAAAGCTGACTCTCGCACTGACGGTCTCGTTCTGTCTGGGCTATGCATGGCTTGGAACAAGGGCGGGGGAGCCTGGCGATCGAGTGCCTCGTTCGTACGTTGAAGACGTGTTTGTGATTCACGATCAGAATGTCTATTCGCTCGGTCAGCTTCATGGGTTCTTTTTTCGTGAAATGGGTCGCACTCTCAATGAGTTGAACGGTATCGAAGCGACTGTTCAGCAGCTCGGTCGTTTAAAAAAGAAAATTGCGGTTGTCGTCGATATGGATCGTCCACTTCGTTTGGTGACGACTGGGGATCGCATTACAATCGGCTCTGAAATCGTTCGCGCGCCAGGCCAGTTGGCAAAAGCGGTTTTGAAAGCTTGGCTATTGCAAAATGGCCGAGAGGAATTGAAGACGCACTTGCGCCTTGAGGTTCTGAGCGATGTGCTTTTGGCTTTGAATGAGGGTGGCCTTGATCTCTCTGTTCCCCGAATGGCTCCGGCGACGTTTGATCAACCGAAGCATTGGACTCACTACGCTGAAACATATTCGGACCTGTGTCGTTCGCAATGGCTCGCGGTCGATCTGCGTGGGCTTTGCAAGGCGAACACAGCGGCGTCTTCAAATGCTCCGACGTTTCTTGCTTTCCGACCTTTGATTGGTGAGATGATTTGGCAGTCGTTCCAGACTCTCTCGGTGCACAAGCGTGTGATTGCGGTTCGCAAATGGATGCGCTCTTTGCGTGATACTCAAATTGAGAATGAGATCGATGTCGAAGCTGATTCAATTCCAAGTCGAATCGAAGGCGAACTTTTGGCGTTGGCGCCTCAGCTGAAAATCGATACTTCGCCGCTTTCGCGTGAAATGGATCTCGATCTACTTGTCGCAGTTCAAGATGATGCTGGAATTTATGCGAAAGACGCCGTGCCTTTGCTCGCTGGAACGAAGTCGCTTGTGGTGAACGGTAAAGACTATCTAGTGTCCAAGTCTGGAGCTGCAGTTCCTCGTTCTGAATTGACGGTCACCGCTAAAACTTTGGCTCTCGTTGGATGTACCATTCCTTCGGTGGGCGAAGCGGTAAAGTCACTTTCTGACTTCAAGCGAGTGGTATTCATTCGTTCTTGCGCTGGTGATGCGAAGCCTTCGTTGCATTTGGCTTCGCTCG
>DATLHP010000204.1:0-2809 GCA_035539835.1 Bdellovibrionales bacterium | reverse complement strand
TCTTTGTTCCATCCGGGATGGCCGTAGTTGATTCGAATCGAATTGCTCGAAGCGAATGTGATTGGCTTTTTCTTCGACGGCGTTTGAGCAAATGCCGTCGAAACACTGATTGTGAAAATGCAAATAGATGAAGTGAAAAGCCATTTCACGGCCGTCTCTCCTTGGCGCGAATCAATGATGAGTTATCATCTTATCGCGAGAGCGCGGCCATATTAGCAAATTGTGAAGAGCACGGGCCTTCGCCTAGTACTTAATGTTGACCTTCAGTTTTCCTGGGCCAGGAGGTGGCGTCGGTGGCAGCGGTGGTGGCACCGGCGTTGGTGGAGGCGTCGGCATCAACGTTAGCATCGGATTTGGCTGTGGCTCGGGCTTCGGCTGATCCTTCGGCGCTGGGCCTAGAGTTTGGCCATCGTTCGCAGGTCCGCGATTGTCGCTTGGCGTCTGCTGGCCATCAGACTTCGCTTCGCCAGTCTTTTCACCATCACCAACCATCGAATCGCCACGGCCGCGACGTTCAGACGAAGGTCCACGATCGTTTCCGCCAGTTTCTTTGTTGGCGCCATCCAACTCCGCTTTCGGAACCGAAACCGGTGGTGCTGGTGGTTTACCAAATTCTGCAACAGTCTTTTGACCTGCAGTGACCGAAACGACATTCATCACTCTGCCGCCAGGACCAAGCTGTCCGACGTCAACTTTACCTTTGAACGTAACGATCTCGGCGCGGTTTGTTTTCGGATCGAAGCCCGTCAAGAAGTCAGTACCGCGAACACCAGCGACAGCCGACTTCGTTTTAACTTGGAAAGTGTTGGCTTGGCCGTCTTTCGCTTTGTCGTTGTACATTTCTTCTTTGGCAGTCGCTGCGCGAACCTTACCTTTGAGAACGTTCAACAAAACTTTCTTTTTATTGTCGGCCGCATTGAACTCGTATTTTTCGAGAACGATTTTCGAACTTGGCGAGATGTTCAAGACGTTACCGTCTTCCATCACGATTTTCGCTCGGCCTTCCGGGCCCGAGACGACAGCATCGCCCGAACAGATTGGTGATCCTTGTGGAGCAGGCGAAAGCGCGCCGGCGCGTTCGACTTTGACGTCGCCTTTGGAAACTTCGAATTTACCGCAGGCAGCTTCGGCTTGCGAATACGCAAAAGACGAAACGATGAACGCGATCAATACGCCAAAAAATTTGTTCATCTTGAACAGTCCTCCGAAAAGCGAATCGCCGTAGGTGATTAGAAGTACGGCGGTTTACATATTCTTTTCGGTACCAGGCGACTGTGACTTGACTGGATCTTTACCCTGCTTCGATTTGGCTCGTATAGCGAGCTTTCTTGAGACAGGTCTCAAGATGAGATAGCGCGATCTGCTTGCAGCATCTCGGCGACTGCGGTGAGTAGATCAACGGCTCTGATCTCGGGGGGCGCAAATGCCGTCGGTGGCTCGACGACGCCGTCGAGAAGAACAGTTCGGCAACCCGCCTGATGTCCGGCTTCAACGTCGGTCATGCGATCACCAACCATCCAACTACGAGCGAAATCCACGCCTCCCAATTCCTCATGCGCTAACAAGAGCATTCCGGGGTTTGGTTTGCGAAGTGGATGATTGCTCTCGACTGAATATGGTGCGTAGTAAATGCCAGCAAATTCGATCGAGTGCTTGCGAAACTCAGCAACGATGCGGCGATGGATTTCGTCGAGATTTTCGATCGAAACGATTCCGCGCGCGACGCCCGATTGATTCGTCACGATGACGAATTGGTAGCCAGCTTCTTTCAGCTTTCCAAGGGCTTCGAAAACACCTGGAAGATAAGTGATCTGCTCTGGATCGTTGAGATAAACGCGATCGATGATGAGCGTGCCATCGCGATCAAAGAAGATTGTCTTTTTACCGGAATTTTTCGTCATGGAGTCGCGGCAGAATATGCGAAAAACCCGTGGGCACTCAAGGGGATTTCCGTTTTGCGCGCGTGTCGCCAAATGGATGGAACTCTTCCATCGTGCGCGCAAGCTGATCGATGCTGAGATGTGTGTAGCGCTGAGTCGCTTGAAGATTGGCGTGTCCCAAAAGCTCCTGCAATGTTCGTAGATTCGCTCCACTCGAGAGCAGGTGAGTGGCAAAACTATGTCTCAGAGCATGAGGATGAAGCGGTTTTAATAATCCCGCTTTCGCGCCTTGGCTGCGAACAATCTCGTAGGCTTTGCGAGGATCTAATTTCTGTCTGCCGAAAACGAAGCGAAACTCTCGCGGCAACGCCTTCAAAGCTTCGAGCACTTGTGGTGCGACGGCGACAATGCGTTCTTTCGAGCCTTTTCCGAGGACGCGAATGATTCGACGATCAAAATCCACCTGCTTCCACTCAAGCGCACATGCTTCGCTCACGCGAAGGCCTCCGCCATAGAGCAAAAGAATCAATGCATAGTCGTTAGCGGCATTTTTCTGTGCGCGTACGGACTTGAGAAGCGCCAGGGCCTCATCAACCGAAAGGTGATGCGGAAGGCGTTTGGGAACCTTTGGTCCATGCAATTGAAGGCTCAGATCACGCTCTATATGGCCCTCTTGGTGGAGCCAGCCGAGAAAGCTCTTAAGGGTAGCAACCTTCCGATTGCGGCTAGCCGGAGCCAAATTAGACCACCGCGTCACGGCTTCTCTCATTTCGGCCAGAACCTGGTCTTCAGTACCCGATATTCGACTAAAAGACTTTAGCTCAGAATTTGAAAAACTCTCCCTTTTGAGGCCCAAAGCTTGGCTCAGATCGACCGTGTAGGAACGAATCGTGAAAATGGAATAAGATCTAATATTTTCTAAATAATTC
>DATLHP010000203.1:0-1991 GCA_035539835.1 Bdellovibrionales bacterium | reverse complement strand
GAATCTGTTTACGGCGTCGGTTACCGCATCGAGATCTGATTCTCGATCGAAAGGCTCAAACGAGAAAAGGCGCCGGAAGGCGCCTTTTCTACTTCAAGAGTTTTAACTTAGTTAGAATCTGACTCGTCGAATTTGCAAAAGCAGTATCCGTTATCCCAGTTCTCTGAATTTCCTTCGAGCTCAATCCGAAGCTCTGGAGAGTCGACATAGACTTTTTCTTGTCCCTTAACTTTCATTCCATTGGGCGCCGTTAGGTTCATCCATACAACACCGGGACCCCAAGCCTTTGGCGGAACATAGGCGGCATCACATTCAAAGCCAGCGGCCTTTAGTGATTGGGAACTTCGAAGAGCAGCGTGACCAAGTTCATCGACCTTTGCAGATGCCTGTACGTCAGCGATTCCGCCGTTCTCGCTATGTCCCCACATTTTGCACTGCAATTGCTTTTCAGCCTGCGCAGAACAAACGACAAGCGAGGCGACAAAAAAGAGCGTGATGGATTTCATATTATTCTCCTATTTCTTTTTCGCGCCAGAAACGCGGCTCAGATTAGAATCACAGGCTTCGCCAACGGCGACGTCTGCGATGCCGTCTTGATCAATTGAAACTTCTAGATCGCAGCCGTCTTTGATCTTCGAGATCACAGAGCCGTCTTCTGCAAGTTCAGCTTCTTGAACGCTCAAGAGAGTATCTGATTGGTTTGTTACTACGCCATCGAATGAGCGTTCATTGGCTGCGCCGTACAGAACTGAAATCGATACTGTTGTATCTTTTCCGGCTTCAGTGATGGTCAGTGTATTGCCGTCTTCATCGGTGAAGTAGCAATAGTCGTCGTCAAACTCGCCGCCATCGGCTTTGCAATCTGGAGCATTGTAACCCGGAAAACGGACAACCGATTTTGAAGTGTAAGTACCGAGAAGATCAGAACCTGATGATGCAAAAGCCGATGTTCCAACTGAAAGGGCGAGAAGAGCCAAAGCCGTTTTCATAGCGTTTTCCTTATTCGAATAATTCGCGATCACGCGCGATAGTATTCGAAACGGAAACGCGCCGCCACGAGCTCGAACCGATCGAGAAAACAGAACAGGCTTGTCAAAACTTTGGACAGATTATTCGCAGCTGGCCTTAACGGCTTGTTTCGCTGCTTCGAAGATGTCGCTTGGCGAAGACGTCGATTTTGCTGAATCGAAGTCGCAGCTCGAAAGCGACGTCACTTCGTCGACGCTCAGGCCAGAGCTTGCCAAGACATTCAGTGCACAATCGGAAAACGACGCATCACACGCGCTAATGGCCTTTTGCTTGGCCTGCATGTCGTCACCGTCGTCTGGTGGACCCTTGTCCTCTGAACACGCGGTGGTAAGACCTAGAGCCAAAATCGCCGCAACCATTGAGAGCTTCTTTAGAACCAACATACGTACCTCGTAGTATCCGTATCGGAAATCACACACCCATTCTCAAGAATCCATGAGGTTCGCTTGAATCTGTGTCTCGATTTGAGGCAGTGTTCGTAAAGCAATCATCCAAATGATCGTCTCTGTTGACTTTTCTCCCGATGTACCGATGAGTCGAACGGATGTCAGACGTCCAAGAACTCAACTTGAGCCCCACCTCTGAATTGCTTGATGCCTGGTCTCATCTTCCCGATGAAGACCGGCTTCACCGCTTTCGGAGTCTTGGAGCGGACGATGCTGAAGATTTTTTGCTTGCGCTCTCAGCGCGTGATCAAGCCCAACTCTTCGAACAATTCTCTCGTGCAGAGCGACGTCTTTGGATTCGCTTTCTGCCGCCCGATGACGCGTGTGACTTGCTCCAAGAAATGCCTGAAGAAATGCGGGTTGAAGTTCTGAGCCTTCTTGATGAAACCGCTCGTCGAGAGGTCACGGCCCTTCTGTCGTATCGCGAAGACGAAGCCGGTGGTCTGATGAGTCCACGCTTTGCGCGCGTGCGACCAGAAATGCTCGTGGCCGAAGCGATTCGTTACGTTCGGCAGC
>DATLHP010000202.1:0-10067 GCA_035539835.1 Bdellovibrionales bacterium | reverse complement strand
ATCGACGTCCTTCTTCCGATTTATATTATGATGGCGGCGTCGTTCGGATTGAACGCGCTCTACCTCTTGCTTCTCGATGACGCGTTGAAGATGTGGGTCTCGACGGCGATTCTTTTCGCATTCGAATCCATCTTTATTACGTGTTTGATTCACTTCACTGGCGTCAACCAGTCGATCTTTCTCTTCTTGTATCTGGTGAATATCATCCTCTGTGGCTTCGTCTTCCAAAGACGGGGCGCGATGATGCTCGCATTGTGGACGTCGGTTCTGTTTAGTTTCTTGATCATCGTCGGACCTGATCTGCGCGGTCAGACATTGTTCTTCGCCGTTGGGTTGAACAACATCGCGTTTTTTGCAGTCGCTGCTCTTTCAGGATTCTTGAGCGAGCAAATCAACTTCATGGGCAGCGCGCTCTTAGCTCAGGGCAAAGATTTACGCGCTCTTAGAAACCTGAACTCGCTCATTATCGACAACATCACGACCGGATTGGTAACGATCGATAGCCAGGGTGTCGTGCTTCAGGCAAATCGGGCGGCTATTCAAATTTTGGACATTCCATCGAATGGTGTGATCGGTCGTCCCATCGATGGTCTAGTTCCTGGCCTGTTTCCGAAGATCATCGGCGGAGAGAATCAAGAAACCGCTCGCCGTTTCGATCTTCCTTACAAAAATAGTTTCGATGAGAAGCTTCTTCTTGAGGCCACGGTCTCGTCGCTTCCAGAAGAAAATCAGATCAAAGGTTTCATCATTACCTTCGAAGATCTTACGCGCGTTCGCCGTCTTGAATTTCAGATGCGTCAGAGCGAAAAAATGGCAGCGGTGGGTCAGCTTGCCGCTGGTATCGCTCATGAGATCAGAAATCCTCTTGCGTCGATCAGCGGCAGTATTCAACTTCTGGGTGGCTCATTCTCTGCACGACAAGAGGAAGAGCAGCGTTTGATGAAGATCGTTCTTCGAGAGATCGATCGCTTGAACAATCTCGTCACCGAGTTTCTCGACTTCGTTCGACCAGACATGCTCATTGATGACCCTGTCGATCTTAATCAACTCACGCGCGATGTGGTCGAGATGATCAAGTTCAACAAAGCATTGCGGGCCGACGTAAAGCAAAAAATCTCACTCGAATCAAAGCGCGAGATCGCAGGTCACCGCGACAAACTCAAGCAGGCTTTGCTGAATATCATTATTAATGCTTACCAGGCGATGAATGATTCTCAGGACCCTGCGATCGAGATAACGACCCTCGATCGCGACGATAAAGTTGTTTTAAAGATCAAAGATCATGGATGTGGAATTGACGAGCCGGGATTGCGAAGAATCTTTGAGCCGTTTCACACGACGAAACCGAAAGGAACTGGACTCGGTCTTGCTGTCACACACAAGATTATCGAGAGCCATGGCGGTCGTATTTTCGTTGAGAGCACGAAGGGCATCGGTACAGAGTTTACTCTCGAGTTTCCAGCGAGAGGCGAAACCGGCTTAGACAAAAATGCCCTTGCAGATTCCGTGCGCGCATCAGAGAATTTTGCAATAGCCTTCAGAGGGCAAAAACGAGGAAATGGTTAGGGGCACATGAAACCAAGAATTCTGGTCGTCGACGACGAAGAATCAATACGCGAGTTTTTGGATATCATGCTTCGCAAAGAGGGCTATGAAGTCACTTGCGTAGAAGATGGCGCAAAGGCGATGGAGACTTTGAAAAAGAAGTCATTCGACCTTGCGATCTCTGACTTGCAAATGCCGAATGTGACGGGAATCGAGCTCCTGAAGCACGTTAAAGAGACATATCCAGACCTTCTCTTTATGATGATCACGGCTTTCGGTACGACGGAGTCCGCTGTCGAGGCCATGAAAATGGGCGCCTACGACTACATCACAAAGCCGTTTAAGATCGATGAAGTTCGCATCAACATCGCGAACGCACTTCGTTCTAAGAACCTCGAAGTTGAAAACCGGACTCTCAAGAAAGAACTCGAGAAGGAATACAGTTTCCAAAATCTCGTCGGAAATTCGGAAGCAATGCACCGAATCTACGATTTGGTTAAACGAGTGTCTGAGACACCGACCAACGTCTTGATTACTGGTGAGAGCGGTACGGGTAAAGAGATGGTCGCAAAAGCGATCCATTTCAACGGCCCGTTGAAAGACAAGCCATTCGTTACGGTCAACTGTGGTGCGATTCCAGAGTCACTCATGGAATCTGAGATGTTCGGTCACAAAAAAGGATCGTTCACAGGTGCTATCGTCGACAAATCAGGTCTATTTGAAGTCGCCGACGGCGGAACACTCTTCCTCGATGAGGTTGGTGAACTTCCGGTTTCAATTCAGGTGAAACTCCTCCGTGCGATTCAAGAGCGCGTTATTCGTCGCGTGGGCGGAATCGACGACACTAAGGTCGAGGTTCGTATCATCGCTGCGACCAACCGTGATCTTGAGCAGATGGTTTCGCAGGGAACGTTCCGACAAGATTTGTTCTATCGTTTGAACGTTATCAATATCCGCACGCCGTCGCTCCGTGAGCGTCGCGACGATATCCCGCTTCTCGCGAATCACTTCTTGTCGAAGTACAACAATCGTCTCACCAAGACGGTCAATGCCATCAGCCGCGAGGCGATGGATCTTTTGAAGAAGTACGATTACCCAGGAAACGTTCGAGAACTCGAAAACATCATCGAGCGCACTGTTGCTCTCGAAGGTGGCGCGACTGTTCTTCCGGAATCTCTTCCGCCATTCGTTAACACTCCGACCGGTCGCAAGATGGCGTCGAGTGATGGTATCGAGATCACTGATGACGGCATCGATCTCGACAAGGTCATGGGCCAAATCGAAAAAGAACTCCTTATTAAAGCGATCCACACTGCGGGTGGAGTGAAGAAGAAAGCTGCAAAGCTTCTTGGAATCACATTCCGCTCGATGCGCTACCGCGTTGAGAAGTACAACCTCGGCACGATCACTGACGATGAGTTGGATGACGAGAGCGCCTGAGGTCTGACAAGCAAGCTGCGGTAAAAAAGGCGTCGATGAGACGCCTTTTTTATTGGATCAGATAGTCAGCCGCGAGAGAGACAAAGCCCGCCGCAGGAACCAGTGTCCAGGCGGGAATGCGACCGATCAGTGCCATCACAGCAATCGCTACAAGTAATATGTAGTGGAGAACCGAGAAATCTCCGGCCATGGCGAGGCGAACCAAACTCACAATGATCGCAGCGATCACAGCCGCGATTGCGCCAGTCAGAAAATCATCGATCCATTTCTTGCGTGATAGATGATCGATCATTCGTGGAAACCACGTCGTCATGTGGATAAAGGCTGAGCCGAATATTCCGACAGTCCCTGTGATGGCGCCGACCAAACCCAGAGTCTTGAACCCAATGAAGGTCGCAGTGATCGTGACGGGACCGGGAGTGATTTGTCCGAAGGCGAGTGCATTCATAAACTGATCATGTGTCAGCCAGCCAAGACGCGTGACAAAATCATTTTCTAAGATTGGCACGATGGCGAGACCCGAGCCGAAAACAAACGCGCCGGCTTTGAAACAGCTTATGAACAAATCAGTCCAAGCGCGAAACCAGGTGCTCGACTGCAGTATCACTGAATCCTGTGCACCAACGAGAAATGGCATGATCGCAAAAGATGCCGACGGAACGCTTCGCTGCTTTCGTAGCTGCACGGCAAGAAAACCGCTCGTGATAATGATGAGCGGCTCCCATGCGGGAAAAATGACAACTGGAAATAACGAAGCGGCAAAAAGAATCCAAAAAAGCGGCTGCTTGCGGTTGCTCCAAAGTAGACCCTTGAGACTACCCGCAATCAGACCAAGTGCTCCGGCTTGCATGCCTAGCATCGCAATATGCCACGAATGGGATGCAGCGAAAGCTTGGTCAAATATCGCCAGCAAAATCATCAAAACGAAAGATGGAAGTAAAAGTCCGAGTGCGGCCGCTGTTGCACCTTTGAAGCCTGCCCTGCGATAGCCAAGATGACATGCGACTTGAAATGCGATCGGGCCCGGCATTGCTTTGATGAGAGCGAATGCCCGATTGAATGCCTCTTCAGAAATCCATCGATGCTTTTCGACGAGATCTTTTTGCATCGAAGCAATCAAAGCGAGCGGTCCGCCGAACCCTAAGGCTCCTAGGCGAATGAAGTAAGAAAAAACCTCTTTCATTCTGATATTATGGACGCATTACGACTTTGATGCAGCTATCTTGTTTTCTCAAGAATGTGGCGTAGGCATCTGGAGCATCGTCGAGTCCGAGACGATGTGTAACGACGAAACTTGGATCAATCCTTTCGTCCAATATGAGATCGAGCAATGGCTTCATGTATCGATGGACATGAGTTTGCCCCATTTTAAGCGTGAGTCCTTTTCCAAATGATGCACCGAACGGAATCTTGTCGATCAACCCACCATAGACTCCAGGGATCGAAACCACGCCTCCTTTGCGGCAAGCGAGAATCGCCTGACGAAGAGCTGCCGCGCGATCGGTTTCTAGCATGAGGGATGTCTTTACTTTGTCGTAAATGCCTTGCAGATGAGGGGAGTGTGCTTCGAGTCCCACAGCATCGATACACTTGTCGACGCCACGGCCACCAGTACGGAAGCTGAGTTCATCAAGCACATCATATTTTTCGTAGTCGATGACTTCGGCATCGCAAATTTGTTCGGCCATATCGAGCCGCGCTTTCACGCGATCAATCGCGATGACTCGCTCTGCACCGAGAAGATAGGCGGACTGAATTGCAAAGAGTCCGACGGGCCCGCAGCCCCATACGGCAACGGTGTCACCGGGTTCAATTGAGCAGTTTTCTGCGGCCATCCATCCGGTCGGAAAAATATCACTTAGAAACAGCACTTTTTCGTCGTCGATTCCCGCTGGAAGTTTCAGTGGGCCGACATCGGCGTATGGTACGCGCACGAACTCAGCTTGGCCGCCAGCGTATCCACCCATCATATGCGAGTAGCCAAAAAGACCAGAAGCCACATCACCATAGAGTTTCTCTGTCATCGCAACGTTTGGATTCGAGTTGTCACAGCATGCGCTCATGCCGCGACGACAAAAATGACAATGCCCACACGAGATAGCGAACGGAACGACAACGCGGTCGCCGACTTTTAGATTTTTGATCGCTGGCCCGACCTCCATGACTTCACCCATGAATTCGTGACCGAGAATATCTCCTTTTTCCATTGTCGGAATAAATCCGTCATAGAGATGAAGGTCGGAACCGCAGATTGCTGTCGCAGTAATTTTCACGATCGCATCACGGGGATTCAGAATCTTCGGATCGGAAACTCGTTCGACTTGCACATCGTGACGCCCGTGCCAACAGACTGCTTTCATCGTTCCTCCTCAATGCAGAATGCCGCGTTTTCCATGCGGCTGACCTTCGGTCGTAGGAATTTCTCCGGCTTCGAGTAGGGCCTTCAATCGATGAAGGTCGGCCATCAGAATCGTCTTTGGATACTCGCCGAGGGTCCTTGCAACAGTCTCAACCAATTTTCCGCCAGGGGTTTTCAACATCACTTGAATGTGGACTTCAGTAGCGTCGTCTTGGGGCGCTGGCCGAAACCAAATGGAGCCTGCGTGATCGATGTCAGAGGCACCGACGCTTTGCCAGGAGATCATTTTGTTTTCTAAAACTGCGATGGTATGTGAGTGCCATTCGATGAATCGATCGGCGACCGTATTCCAGCGCCACTTCGATTCGATCGCCGAGATTTTCTCGACGCTATCGAGGTTCTTCATAAACTTCGGAAGGTTTGAAAAATCATTCCAAAATGCGAAAACCTCCGAAACGGGACGAAGAATCGTGATAGCGCACTCGATTTTTGTGCCTTCGTGCAGGCGGGCCCTGGTTTCAAGGATCGGATCGGCCATAAATTCCTCCTCGAAAGTCTAATTGTCTAAAACCAAGTGACGAGACGCTTGAGGAATTCGCATACTGATTGTGATGAAAATAGAAAGTCAGCCGCTCAGACTGCTTCCATTTAGGCTCGAGACGACATCCGGCGGAGAAACTATCCTGGTAACGAACAAGGATCGCTTCGTTTTGCCTGCACACTATCGTCTGATGTTCGATCTTGCGGCACGTGGTCTCACATTGTCGCAGATTTCAGAGGAAGTGAGGCGAGTCGGTGGGGAGTGGCGCTTTGCACTTCTGGGCCGATTTCTTCGATACTTGCGGGCTGCGGATCTCTTGGCGGACCGCGATCAGATTATCTTGGCCGAAGGTCTCGACGACAAAGATATGCGATCGAGTATGTTCGGCTTTTTGAAGCGCTTTCTATCGTCCGGACCAGAGCGCACAGAAATCGATTGGAATGAACTGCCGATGGTTCGTCAGATCGATCCATTGATCCGCAGCGAACTCTTGAAGCGCGCAAAAGAGAGAACACTCAGCAAAGGCGTGAGCTGTATTCGTCAGGGCGCGAACGATCGCTCACTTTTCGTCGTCATCTCGGGTCGCTTGGCAGTTGCCAAGTCGTATCGACGGGGAGCCGAAATGGGAAAACGCAAGGTCCTCGCTTTTCTCGACGCTGGCGCCGTGTTTGGAGAAGCCGCTTTCTTTTTCGGACATCCGCGATCAGCGGATGTCGTTGCGCTCGACGATTCGCGGGTCCTCGAAATTCCATTTGATCCGCGAATGAAATCTGTCGACCTCGCGCGCGCCGAAGATCTGCAAACTCGAATCTGGTTTCTTCAATCGCTTCATTCGAATCCTAGTTTTTCAAAACTGCCGAGCGATTCCCTCGATGCGCTGTTGCATGCTGGCGAGCGCAGAGACTTTCGAGCCGGACAGAAGATCATTCAAGAAGGCGAAGCTGCGGATGCGTGTTATTTCATCGTGCAAGGCCGCGTCGACGTCAGCCAGAACATGAAGGGTCTCGGCAAGCTTCAAAATGGCGATGCCTTTGGTGAAATCGCACTTCTCAAGTCTGGAACCTTGCGTACTGCGACAGTCACCGCGGAGTCGGATGTCCTTTGCATTCGTGTAGAGGGGATTCGATTTACGAATCTTTTAAAAATGAATCTTCCGTTGGCTATCGAGATCGAAAAGCTTTCTAAGGGACGACTTAACAAAGATCGTCAGCGAAGCGATCGCCCAGCCTAGGCGAAACGGTTGTCATTGCAGTTTGATGGCAACCATGTTTGACTGCGGCCGTGTCGGCTTCAAAATGCATAGTTCGGCAAATTCAATCTACTCCTGCCAAAGCGTTCATGTCGCTCTTGGTGGCGTTTAGTTTTTTCACTTCGTATTTTACTCCTGAACTTATCCATAGCGCTGCACACTATATTAGCCGGACTGATCACGTTTCTGATTTTCGCTATGTCGAAAAAGACAGTGCGTTTTCAAACCATGCCACCGAGCATTGTTCATTTGATGCGATTCTCGGCGCTCATACCGGGCATTCAGCCTTCACGCCATCATCTGCGTTCGTCTCATTCATTGGCGATTTTGAAGCACTCTTTGTTTCTACCGTCTCTAGTGTCACGAGCAGCTTAGCTCGTCTGCCGCACCAGGCTCGCGGCCCTCCAAGCGCTCTTCGCGCCTAAAAATCTTATTTAGTTTCATTCGTTCGATTTTTATTTGGAGGATTCCATGTCGCACTATTTTTTTGCGCTCGTATTTCTTTTGTTCGTCAGTGAAGCATTTGCTCAGGAACCGGTCCAAGGCGGTGCTCAGTCTCGCGGGAACAGTTTCAATCCTGATATCGGTTTAAACCTTTTGATGCTTTATCAGAATTCGAATCGCGGGAATGATCCCAATGTCGAAGATCCAAATGGCTTCAGTATTCAAGAGGCAGAGCTTCAATTCAGTGCTGACGTCGATCCCTATTGGCGTCTGGTATCCACTTTTGCTCTGCACTCTGAGTTCGATGAAGAGGAAGGCACGCGAGAAATGCATTTTGGGGCCGAAGAAGCCTATGCCGAATCGCTCGCGATTCCTGTAACGACTTTGAAAGTAGGAAAATTCAAGGCCGCATTCGGAAAACACAATCTTTTGCATGCGCATGCGTTCCCTTTTATCGATGCGCCTTTGATCAATACGGATCTTCTTGGTGAAGAGGGCTTTAACGACGTTGGAGCATCAGTGGCCGCATTGCTACCGACACCGTGGTTTTCTGAAGTCACGTTGCAAGGATTGAGCGGAAAGGGCGAGGGGCTTGAATACTTTGACGGTCCGTCGGCCAACAATGTCGTCGGCGTCCTTCACTTGAAGAATCTTTGGGATCTCACTGACGATCTGACTTTCGAGCTCGGAGTTTCGGGCGCCTCTGGTGAGAATGCGAGTGCCTCATCGACGAATCTTTACGGCGTTGATACGACGTTTAAATGGCGCCCGAATGGTAGCCGTGAACGCGCGGTCATCTGGTCGACCGAGGTGATGAGTCGGGACTTCAATCAAGCTTCGACCGACGAGCGAGATGCTGGATTCGCCACATGGCTTCAATATCAGTTCTCAACTCGTTGGTGGGTGCAAGCGCGCGCCGAGTACCTCCAGGCAAGACAACAGGATCTGGCCGCGGAAGACCCGCTTCCGGAGTTTCAGCGTAAACAGTCTGTTCTTGTTGGTTTTGTTCCATCAGAGTTTTCAGCGGTCAGACTTCAATATGACCACCTAAATGACGGCGAAAAAGACGCCGAGCAACGAGTGATGTTGCAACTCAACTACAGCATTGGCGCACATCCAGCGCACGCTTACTAAGGAGTTGAATCATGAAGCAGATTTTTTTGGTCTTGGCTCTGACTTTTGGAGCCGTCGTTCCGGCCCAAGCAAAACTCAAGATTGTAACCACGACTGCTGATCTCAAAGCTCTTGTGACCGAAGTCGTGCAAGACAAAGCCGATGTCTCGAGTATCGCCAAGGGTTCTCAAGATCCGCATTATGTCGAAGCGAAGCCATCATTCATGGTTGTTGTTCGCGATGCGGATCTTGTTGTTGCAAATGGTCTTTCACTGGAGATCGGCTGGCTTCCGAGTTTGATTCGCGGTGCGCGCAATCCGAAAGTGGCGCCTGGGTCGTCTGGATATCTTGATCTTGGTTCAATGGTTGAAACCATCGAGAAACCGACGGGACAGATCTCGCGAGCACAAGGCGATGTTCACCCGGATGGGAATCCGCATTTCACATTGGATCCGATCAGAAACGCTGATCTCGCCGGTAAGATCGCGGAGCGCGTGAGCCAGCTCGACTCCGCAAATAAGGAAACATATCAAAAAAATGCCGCCGCCTTCAAAGAGCGAATGACGAGAAGAGTGGGTGGCTGGAAGAAGCGGCTTGAAGCGAGCAAAGTCACGAAAGTCGTTACCTATCATCCGACGCTCGGCTATTTTATGTCCCGCTTTGGAATCGAGGTTCCGATTTTTCTTGAAGACAAGCCGGGCATCCCGCCGACAGCGCAGCATATTTTGAATGTCATCGAAACGATGAAGCGAGACGGCATCAAAATTATTCTGGTCGATAATTTTTTCGATACGAAAATCGCTGATCGAGTCGCAAAGGATGTTCCGGGTGCTCGAGTGGTTTCGGTTGGAGTTTCAGTCGAGTCCGCACCGAAATTGAAGACTCTCGATGATGTAACAGAATATTTGGTCCGCGCGATCGAAGGGCAGTAAAATGCACGACGCAATTCAGTTCCTTTTGGCACCTCTGGCAATGTGCCTGCTTCTCGTTGGTATTCATTGCTACTTAGGTCTTCACGTCTTGGCGCGCGGAGTGGTGTTCGTTGATTTGAGTCTGGCGCAGGTCGCATCATTCGGTGCGACCATCGCGCTCTTGTGGGATCCCGAGCATCATTCGCAAATCGGCTACTTTATAGCGTTGGGGGCGACGTTGATTGCTTCAGGCGTTTTCGCATTGGCGAGACGTTATGAAGAAAAAATTCCGCAAGAGGCGTTGATCGGAATCACCTATGCGTTTGCATCGGCAGCGGTTGTTCTCGTTGTCGATCGTCTGGCGCATGGGGCCGAGCACTTGAAAGAAGCCTTGGTCGGGCAGATTCTTTGGGTGGGGTGGCCTGACGTTTTGAAAACGTTGGCAATTTATTCTGGTGTCGGTCT
>DATLHP010000201.1:0-2194 GCA_035539835.1 Bdellovibrionales bacterium | reverse complement strand
CTATGTGACAGTCGCACAGTCTTACTACGAAGTTTTGGCTGCCGAAGCCGACCTTAAAAACCTGCAAACGTCTGTTGAGCTCACTGAAGGCCGAATCAAAGAGTTGCAACGGCGTGCTCGCATTGGTCGCTCACGCACGGGCGAAGTACTGACCAATCAGTCTTCATTGGCTCTGCAAAAGGCGAATGTTCAAGATGCGATTGATCGCCTCGCTCGGGCCCGACAAAATTTTGCTTTTCAAACTGGAATGAGTCCGATCAGCCTCTTGCAAACGCCGGTCATTCCGGCGAACTCAGCATCAGCCCTACCCGCTCTTGAAAACTACGTAGCAAAAATTCCTGAGCGCTCTGACGTTCGGTCACTCGAAATGCGCGCACAAGCGGCAAGTTCAAGCACTGACCTTGCCCGCGCCGGTCATATGCCAACCCTCAATCTTATTGGAAACGGGTATTGGACAAAGGACGCTCGCGACGGCGAAACGCAATGGGACGTCGGCTTGGGTTTGACGATTCCGATTTTCGAAGGCGGAGCGGTTCAAGGCCGCGTTCGTGAAGCAAAGTCCGAAGAGATTGAAGCTCAGCTGAATTTGCAAAGACAGAAGCGCGCTGCTGAATCTGAAATCGCTCAGATCCATGCTTCGCTCACCAACACTCTTCGCCAGATCACTTCACTCGAAGAAGCCGTTACTTCGAGCGAGAAGAACTACAAAGAGCAAACACGAGATTACTCATACGGACTCGTGAATAACCTCGATGTCTTGCAGGCGCAAAATACACTTCAGGAAACCCGTCGCTCATTGGATCGCTCTCGTTTTCTTTCATTGGTCTATTGGGCTGAGTTGAAAGCCGCCGTTTACGACATCCCCGAGGTCACTCGATGAATATCTCTGAAATTTCGATACGCAATCACGTTTTTGCATGGATGTTGATGGCCGCTCTCATCATCTTCGGAGCGATCAGCTTCACACGGATGGGCGTCAGCCAAATGCCGGATGTCGATTTTCCAGTCGTGAATGTCAGCGTGAGTCTCGAAGGCGCGGCACCCGAAGTCATGGAAGTCGACGTCGTCGATCCTATCGAAGGCGCACTGACTTCGGTTCAAGGCATCAAGAGTCTGTCGTCGACAGCGCGAACTGGTAGCGCCAATATCTCGGTCGAATTCGATCTCGATAAAGACATCGACGTCGCCGTTCAAGAAATTCAGAGCGCGCTCAGTCGCGTCCAACGCCGCCTCCCGGATGACGTCGATCCGCCGTCGGTCAGCAAATCAAATACCGATTCACAACCGATTCTCTGGCTCAGCGTAACTTCAGATACGATGTCGAGACCGGACCTCATGGCGCTAGTGCGTGATGAGATTCAGGATCGATTCACAACGATCGAAGGTGTTGGCGAAGTAAATCTTGGAGGCTATCGCGAGCCAAACCTTCGCGTTTGGCTTAAACCCGATCGCCTTGCTCGCTACCAACTCACTCCGTCTGATGTCATTAGCGCCATTCAACGCGAACACTCGGAGCTCCCTGGTGGACGCATTGAAACGACGGAAAAAGAATTCAATATTCGTACGATGGGCGAAGCCCGCACGATTGAAGACTTCGGAAATTTAACGATCAGTCGGCGCGGTGGCTCACTGAACTACGTTCCGATTGCTTTGAAAGATGTCGCGACGATTGAGCGCGGAACCGAAGACGTCCGCAGTATCAGCCGATCCAATGGAATGACAGCCGTCGGTCTTGGTATTCAAAAACAACCAGGAGCCAATGCTGTTGGCGTTGCGAAACAAGTAAAAGCTCGCATCGCAGAGATCTCAAAGCAGCTTCCGCCGGGTGTAAATCTCGGAGTTCGTTTCGACTCAACTCACTTCATCGAAGAAGCTGTCGGCGAACTCAACGTGACGCTTTTGTTTTCTGCTCTTTTGACTGCGCTCGTTTGCTGGCTCTTTTTAGGCTCTTGGTCTGCAACAATGAACGTCGTTCTGGCCATCCCGACATCAGTTGTCGGAAGCTTCATTGTTCTTCATGCTCTTGGTTTTACTCTCAATACATTCACCCTACTCGGCCTGTCGCTCGCGATTGGTATTGTCGTCGACGACGCGATCATGGTTCTCGAGAACATCGTTCGTCACCGGGAGATGGGAAAAGATAAAAGGCGCGCAGCCCTCGAAGGCTCTCGCGAAATCACGCTCGCAGCACTGG
>DATLHP010000200.1:0-15119 GCA_035539835.1 Bdellovibrionales bacterium | reverse complement strand
ATTCAGAAAAAGGCGAACTCATTAAGACGTTCACCGGAACCGATATCAAATCGTTCTCCGGCGGTCACAAAATGCCGATCAAGTGGGTGATGCAAAACGCGAAGAAAGCGGGATCGCTCACTCGTCTAGAATATTCGAACGTCGTCTTCGACAAAAAAATTTCTGATTCTATTTTCACGCAGCAAAACCTGCGCAAGCCGGTCAACGACTAAGGCCCACAGGAGAGCGTCGTGAGAATTCTTATTACAGGCGGAAGTTCTGACATTGGGCGTGCGATCGCATTGCGCCGGCTTCGCTTAGGCGACGAGGTCTTCGTCACGGCGTCGTCGGTTGAAACTCTGACCGAAGCACAAGCTGCGTTTGCTGCTTCGGGCTTTACCGTCGATGGCTTTGTTTTTGATCTTCGAAATCCAGCCTCAGCGAGCGAGGAACTCGATCGTGTGTTAGCGAAAGGCATCGACGGCCTTGTGCTCAACGCTGCCACCCGCTTGCCGAAACTTCGCCTTTTTCACGAGATGGACGAGAATCACTTCACGAACTTTTTTAACGAGAATACTCACGGTAATGTTTGGATTCTCAAACGCACTCTCAATTCGATGATCGAACGTGGCTTTGGACGACTGGTCTTTATTTCTAGTCTCACTGCCGTTCAAGGCACGAGTCGATACTCAGTCTACAGCGCTGCGAAGGCAGCAATCGAGGGACTTTTCCTGAATCTCGCCGTCGACTACGGCCATCAAGATATTCTATCGACCATCGTACGACCCGGAATCATCGCAACGGAGCGTAATCGTCGTTTTTGGCGCCGCAGTGGCTACGTCGAACGAGTGTCGAATCTGATTCCGCAGGGAAAAATCGGACTGCCTGATCAGGTGGCCGAAGCAATTGACCCACTTCTCTCAAAAACATCGTACATGAATGGTTCGATTATCGAAGTCACTGGCGGCCTGCCAAGATTCCGCTCTGGAGCTCTTGTTTAAGCTTTGCGTTTTGATGGACTGCCGAGATTCCATTCGAAGTTATCGATCTTCGTATTCGGTTCAACGCGATCCATGAGAAGGCGGTTGCCGTAACCGATCCATGAGTCATCGCCGATTTTCGTTTTTGGACCAACGATCGTGTCCATACCGATGAAGCATCGTTCACCGATTTCAACCGTTCCCAGCATCAGCTTGTTTCCGACATGCGTGTGACATGCGATATGCGTCCCAGCTGAAAGGCTCGAGCCTTTTCCGATCGTAATCAGCGGAAACTCACGGAACTTCGTGTAGATCGAAAGATGAACTCCATAAGCGATCTTCGCACCCATCGCTCTGAAGTAGAGCCACTTCGTCAAATAGGTCGTATAGATCAACGGCATCAAGCCGGAAACATGAAGACTATTGGTCAGGCTGAAATTCATGTACCAAGCCTTGATCGCAAAGCTATCGACCTCATACACGCCCGGCTTTAAGCGCGGTAGGCATAGACGAAAAATGAACGTCACAGAAATGATCGCTCCGGCGGCAATCACCGGCAGCAGCAGCAAAAGTGCGGCAAACGCTTCGTGCCCCCAGATCGATCGAACGAAGAGCACGCAGATCATCCAAGTCGTCGCACCCGGTCCCCAAGCAACGATAGAACCCACGACGTCGGCCAAGATGAGTTTTGGTATGGAAACCGATGAGTCGGATCGTTGGCTCATGCGCTAGACTCTCTCAAGGCAAAGACCGGCCCAAGTCAGTCCGCCGCCAACGGCGTGAAGGATCATCTTGTCCCCGGTTTTGAATTGAACATTCTTTTGCGCGATGTTGATTGCGTAGTTGATGAAAATCGTCGGGCAACCCATGTTCCCGTAGGTTTTAAAATTCGTAGCGACACTCGCGGCCGGAATTCCAGCACCTTCGGCGACCATTCGATTCTTTGTTCCGTCGACTTGGTGACTGATGTAATGAGTGATCTCTTCGCCTCTGACGCCAGACATTTTCAGAAGATCTGCGAGAGAGTTCTGCCAATACGTCGCCAATGCCTCGATCGTCTCTCCAGCTTGCGAGAACTGGAAAACATATTCATTGGGATCAAAGCCCGCAGCCTTCACGGGATATTTTCCAGGAACGTACATTGATTTGAAATAGGAAGGATTTGTTCCGTGAACGGCTCCGCGTATTTTCCATTTCGGTGTCGGGCTCACACTCAGTGCACAAGCTCCGTCGCCGATGGAAATCGCCATCTGCAATGTCTCTGGCTGCGTGAATTTCGAAAAACTCTCGGCGCAAACGATGACGGCTTTTTTTGTGCCGTGCTGAAACCAATCCAAAGCCTGCATGTAAGCGAGAACGCCTGTTGAGCAGCCCGATTTAACATCCCAGCAGCTTGCATTCTTGAAACCGAACTCACATGCGAGCAGTGCCGCATGACACACCGTAGGCATTGGATTCGAAATACCCGCATAAATAAATGCTTCGGCTGTGTCGACAAGGTCCGGTTCTTTGGCCAGAAGGTTTTTGACCGCTTCGCGCGCCAAATCGAGAGCGTCTCTTTCTGGCTGAACGAAATAACGGCTTTCGATACCCATTTTTTGAGTGACGAATCGAATCAATTTGTCCGAATTCACTTCGCCGCGCGCGCGCTTCAAAATTTCGTCGTTGGTGATCTTCTGAAGACCGTCGAAGTCGCACGTTGCGATCGAGTCGATCTGAATTCCCGTTTGATAATTGGGTCTTGCAAACATCTTCACATCAGAACATAGACGGCAGGCTCGCGCCACCTCTCTCAAGCCCGACGAAGGTCGAAATGCCATTCTTACTCTCTCTCGGTCATAATATTGAGGCATGTCAGAGACCGAAGCGTTTGAAAATTTGAAAAGCATCCTTTCTGCGGTACCCGATATCAAACTTCGGCTTCCCGTCAGTGAACTTCGACTCGATCACTCCCTTAAAAGAGATCTCGGGTTTGACTCTATCGTGTTGTTCTCTGTGTTCATGGAGCTCGAAGGTGCGTTTCCGCACATTACAGAAGCCGAAGCGGCGCAATGGCAAACCATCGGCGATTGCGTTCAGTCTATGGTTCGTGCCTGATGTTCAAGTCGGATTGGCGCCAGCGCTTTGCGGAAATTCGACATGAGATTTCGGGCACTCCGATCTCGAATCTTTCTGAAACGTTAAAAGACATCGAAGCTGCGACCATCAAAGAATTCACGGCGTCGATCGGAACAGCAGCTCTGGTCGCCGACAGCGATCCTGTGCGGTTTTCTCTGCGCTACCTGACGATGATTGATCTCGGTATCATCCCCGTTCCGATTTCTCACGAGCTTCCGACAGGGACGATCAAGAGTCTTCGCTCGAGAATCGCTGGGTGGACACTGGGTGAATATGCGTGTCTCACCTCAGGAACGACATCGACTCCGAAGCTCTGCGCTTTTTCAGTTCAAGGCGCGATGGCGAACGCGAAAGCTCATGCGACGTCTTTGGGAATAACCAGTGATCACAAAATCGTGCAGGCTCTGCCCGTTCATCATTCATTCGGACTCGTTTGTTATCTGTGGACAGCACTGACTTCGGGATGCGCGATTGATTTTCAAATCGCATCACCAGGCATCGCCGCCCTTTCCGCAAAATCTGAAGAATACGCAGTGTACTTGAGTCCGGCGCAAGCGCGCTTCTTCTCAAAAATGAAGAATCGCGCTTCGATGAATTTGTCGATTGCGAGCGTTGGTGGTGGCGGTCTGGCTTGCAAAGAAGCTGAATCATTTATGGAGCTCTTCAAAAACTCAAACCACTTTGTCACGTATGGACTGACCGAGGCCGGGCCTCGCGTTAGCACTGGAAAGATGCACTGCGATTTCACCGACGGCGCCTATATCGGAAGAGCCCTGCCTGGAGTCGAAGTTTTCGTTACGCAGCGAGATGAAAATGGCCAATCTTCACCAGAAGGCGAAGGAAGACTCTGTGTCCGTTCTCCTTCGCTCAAGAAAAATCTCGAAAGTACAGAGCTCGCCAAAGACGGCTCGCTAATGACGAGAGACCACGTTCGCATCGTCAATGGTGACATCTACTTTCTCTCTCGAGAATCAGACCTCATCAACGTCGGCGGTGTGTCGATTTATCCTGGTGACATCGAAGCCGTTGCAAGAAGCTGCGACGGCATAAGAGACTGCATCGTACTCAAAGTTCGGGACGCGATTTACGAGGAAACTCCTGTGCTGGTTGCTGAGGGCGATGTTTCGAAATCCGAAGTCTGGGATCACTTAACGAAAAATCTCTCGCCAGCACAAATGCCAAAACAAGTTTTCGTTGTTCAAGAGATGCCTCGGCAATCGCTGAATAAAATCGATCGAAAAACATTGCTCGGAAAGTTAGGGCTGGATGGAAGTTAACTTTCACAAAGATATCTACCTTGAAGACCTGTCCTACTATGTTCCAGAACGCGTCGTAACCAATCAAGAAATCATCGATGCCAATTCTCTGAAGATGAAAGCCGATTGGCTCTCATCTCGCGTCGGCATCAATGAAAGACGTTGGGCCCGCGCCGATCAGTCAGCCAGCGATCTCGCTGTTGAAGCCATCAAGCGTCTCAAGCGACCTTTCACGGCTGGCGCTCTTTTTGTTTCAACGATTTCTCCGGACTTCTTAACGCCTTCAACGGCTTCTGTGATCAAACAGAAACTCGGTCTCACCGATTCACTTCCGGGCATCGACATGAGCGCAGCCTGCGCAGGACAAATTTTCGCCCTTGAGCAAGCGGCATTCCGCATGAGCGCGAGTAAAGATAGCGATGCACTGGTGGTCGCAACCGAAGTTCGCAGCCGATATCTTGATCCTACCGATCGAAGAACAGTTTTCTTGTTTGCAGACGCTGCTAGCTGCTGGCGCCTTTCACGAACGAGCGGAATCGCCAAGCTGGATTGGACACTCGCTCAAACTCGAGCGAGCGAGGACTACGAAATTTTAGTTCCAGGCGGAGGTTCAAAAGAACCTCTGACATCAGAAAGTGTCGCATCGGGCCGCCAATTCATTCGAATGAATGATGGCGCGAAGATTGTCGACGCAACCAATACTCAGCTGGTCGATGGAATTCGCTCTGCCGTTGAAAAATCGGGATCCAAAATCGAAGACTACGATTTCTTCGTTTTTCACCAGGGAAACGGATCCATTATTCGAGCGGTCGCGAAAACTCTCGGAGTTCGCGAAGATCAAACATGGGTTTGCTTTGATCGGTTCGGCAACTCTTCGAGCGCAAGCTGTGGTGTTGCTTTCGGCGAAGCGTTTGAGCGAGGCGCTATTCATGCGGGTTCTCGCGTCCTCCTTGTAGCTATGGGAGCCGGTTATCACGTCGGCATGGCTTCATTCTCTTTCACCGAAGGCTTTAAGAAGTGAAGGTTCTCGTCACGGGCGCAACAGGATTGCTCGGCAGCCACCTCGTCGAACAAGGGCTTGCTCGAGGGCATCAGATTCGTGCTGTAGTCCGTACTGTTCCGAATCGATCTTTTTTGGCAGGCAATCAGAACCGCGTTGAACTCGTTACTCGCGATCTCGCAAACGAGAGCCTGAGCGCTGACGATTTCACCGGTATCGACGTGGTTATCCACAGTGCCGCACTCGCTTCGGCAGATCCGTCACAACAGACGGCGATGGCGTTAATCAACGACCAGATGCCAAGAAAGCTCTACGCACAGGCCGAAAATGCTGGTGTCAGAAAATGGGTCCAAGTTTCGACGACGGCCGTTCTCACCAACGCACAAAAGCCGATCTTCACCGAAGAAGACTTCGGCAATGTTCGCGACACTGCCTATGCGCGAACAAAGTATGATTTCGACCAGTTTCTTCTCAAACAAAAAACTAGAATGACGACTCTATCGGTTCATCCTGGCTACATGCTCGGTCGCTGGGACGCCAAGCCTTCATCCGGTGCGATTCTGTTCGGGCTTCGTATGGGACGCTTTAAGCATTACATCGAGAGCGAAAAAAACTTTGTTGCTGCGAAAGACGTCGCCATCGGAATCTGGCAGGCGATTGAAGCAGACGCTGTCGGTCGCTACATCCTCGGTGGACATAACTCGAAAATTTCAACATTCCTTGGTGCCGCATCCTCCGAGCTCGGAATGCCTTTCTCAGCCCAACGCATCGAGAACGGCGAGCTTGATCGCCTTACCGAAGGTGAGAGATCATTCGTACGAGAATTTTGCTCGAGCGGAGCCGTGTCTCATGACAAGGCGCAAAGGGAATTCAATTATTCGCCCATGGTTTCTATTTCTGACATGATCACAGAGACCATGGACTACTTCATTGAAAATCGAATGTTAAAAAGAGCGAGTTCTCATGGCAGCGACGGTTCTCGAATTTAAGAATGTTTCGAAAACATATTACGGCATCAGCGAGATGCAGGCGCTCAGCGATATCACTCTAGAGATCGCGCCGGGTGCATTTGCCTCTCTCGTTGGACCATCAGGAAGCGGAAAAACCACGCTTCTGAACCTCGCCGCGGGCCTTGATCGCGCAACGAGCGGTGAGATCTTCATCGATGGACAGCAGATCAGTCGGCTGAGTCCAGCGGAACTCAGCCGTTTTCGACGCGACAGACTCGGTTTCATTTTTCAATCCTATAATCTTCTGCCCCTTCTCACCGTGCAAGAGAACGTTGAGTTTGTGTCGATCCTTCGCAATGAGAACCCGAAAGAAGCTCGCAGTCGGGCCTCTGAGGCCCTCGAACGAGTGGGACTTGCTTCAAAAAGCGCTCAGTTTCCAAATCAATTGAGTGGCGGCCAACAACAGCGTGTCGCGGTAGCGCGTGCGATTGCTGCGCGTCCTGCGCTGATTCTTGCCGATGAGCCGACGGCGAATCTGGATACGAAGACGGCCCTTCAACTCATCGACCTTTTTGAAGCCTTGAACAAAGAGTTGAAGATGACCTTTCTCTTTTCAACTCATGACCATCGCTTGCTGCATCGAACGCTGCACCAGATTGAGCTTCAAGACGGGCGGTTGAAATGACTTTCGCCCTCTTGTTCAGACTAGCCATTCGCAATCTCCGACGGAATATTCGAAGAACCGCTCTGACCTGTGTCACGATTTCGATGGGCCTTGCCGTCGTCATTTGGCTTCAAGCTCTGGTGGCCGGACGAAACATCAACCTCGTTCAAGCCATCACATCGACGACGACGGGGCACCTCCAACTCTTCAATCGCGAGTTTCTAGACAATCGATCGGTTCAAAAAACGATCGACGATGCACCCAAAAATCTAATTGATCGCCTCGGCCCAGACACGGTTCACGCGCGCCGAGTTCACGTACCATCGTTGATTTCGAGCGGAGAAAACTCAGCACAAGTCCTTCTCGAAGGAATTGAGCCCGAAAATGAATCACGCATTACCTCCATCAAGAGCCTCCTTGTCGAAGGTGAATACGTAGTTCCAGATGAAGTCTGTGAGCCATCCAATATCGTCGTCGGAAGGCCGCTGGCCAAACTCTTGAATGCTGGCTTAGGCGAGAAGCTTGTTTTGCTCACTCAAGCTACGGACGGAACGCTCGGCAACCAGCTATTCCGCATCTCTGGGATCTACGAGACATCCTCGAAGAATTTCGACATGCTCTATGTCTTTGCTCCGATTCGCTGCGTGCAGAACCTGGCATCGCTCAATGGAATTCATAGCGTATCGTTCAAATTCAAAGATCCGAAACTGATCGAAGATCAAGACTTCATCAAATCACTACGATCTGAAATCGGTCCAGAGTATCAGCTCGCCACCTGGCAGGATGCTTCTCCTCTGATCGCAGCAATGGTTCGCTTCGGCAACAACACGATCTACATGGTTTGCTTTGTCCTCTTCGCGATCATTGCGATGAGTATCGTCAATATCATGTTGATCGCCGTGACAGAGCGAACGCGAGAGTTTGGTATCGTGCTCGCTCTCGGTATGTCTCCGTTGCAAGTTCGTCTTCTGGTCACTCTCGAAAGTTTCGTTCTTGCGGTGGTGTCTGTTTTGATGGGAACAGCGCTCGGCCTCGCCGTTGTTTCTTACCAACATGCTTATGGATTTGATGCTTCTTTCATCCTCGGTGGCGGCCGAGAGGTGAACCAATTCAAAATCGATCCGATGACGTATCCAGTTTTTGATTTCGCACAATACGTACAAATCGTTGGATTTCTTTTGATTTCGATTGTCGCTGCGGGATTGTTTCCGGCATATCGGGCGTCGCGCTTAGACCCTGTCAAAGCGATCAATCACACGTGAAAAAGATCCTTCTGCTCTGCATGATCTTTTGTTCTGCGGCCAATGCCGAGTTCGATCATCGAGCAGACGTCCTTTTGTTCATCAACCATCGAGAACTGAATCAAGACGGCCTTTCAGAATACGACGCCGTCACCGACGCAGGCTTCGGACTCGGCGATGACCTCTCTTTCACCTATCGTGCGCTCCGTCTCGAAGCGCGCCCTGAACTTCGCGGTGAATACGGATATGGCGTCGGATTGCCGGTAACAGATCCGGCATTCTCTACGATCCGCTCGCCAGACCGAGCACTCGATCTTGGATTTGAAGTCGGCTCTGGCGATAAGTACGAGCTCTACTTCGAATTTGAAAAACTCTTCTTCTCTATTCAAACGAACTCATTGGAAATCGCTGCTGGAAGACGACCGATCGGCCTCGGCGTGCTTAAGTATCTTCCGGTTTGGAACAAATTTACGGTTTTGTTGCCAACTCATACTGGTCCACCCTTCATCTATAACCCTGACAACGCTATCATTCGCTATCAATTTCGATCGATGGCGCTCTCTGCAATGGACATCGAAGGTGCACACCCTGAAGACGCCGTTCGTCTCGGACAAATTAACTTCTACGGTGACTCACTCGAGCTTCAATCTCTCTTCGGGGAATGGTGGCAATACACGGTCGCTGGTCTCGCTGCATCGACTGACTTAGCAGGACTCACGTTACGAGCAGAAACTCTTTGGTTTGGCCTTGATCCGTATGATGAACAGTACGGGTTTCAAGGAGGCTACGGCCTTGAGTATGCGTCGAGCGAAAATGTGTCGTGGCTTATTGAAGGTCTTCATCTCGATCGAGGCGTTGATCACCCGGATTTCTATAAACTACAAGCGCCATCGCGCTTTAGTCCGCTTCGCGCCGAAGACTACCTCCTCGGCTTGATGGAGTATCGATTTCTTCCAGAGTGGAAATGGCTGACCGGCCCGTTCGTCAACTTGCTCGACGGAAGCTTGCTCTATCTCAATGACTTGCGATGGTCGGTCACTGACGATTCTGAGTTCACAGCGCAAATCAAAACGCCGATCGGCGAAGAACGAACCGAATTCAGCTCAAAGACATTCGTCTTTCCCGACGGCTCGTATCTGGGATACCCATACATTTTCAATCTTATCTTAAGAACTTACTTCTAAGTCGCTTTCAGATTTTCTATGACTTCATGTAGTTGTAAAACGCGACGAGCCCCAAAACGCCTGCAAAGCCAAACAGAAGCGCGCTGACTGCCGGAATACCCAAAAACCACGGTTGGTTCGAGAGCGACATCGTCCATGAGGCACTCAAAATCAGAGCGCTGATAATCATTCCAAGAAACAGAATGTTCGAAGAACGTTCGACAGTACGTTTGATCTCTTCGGTGTCGGCTATTCGATGCCTGAAAGCGAAATCAGGATGCCCAACCTTGCGAGTGAACTGCCGAAGCTGACGTGGGAGCGCTTTGAACAAAGCCGATGAATCGCGACCGAGAATAAAGAGGTCTTCTTTGACGCGATCAGGGCTGTACTTCGTGCGAACGAGTTCGGCAGCAAACTCCATCGCGTAATCGAGAAGATTGAAGTCTGGCGCAATAAACCGCCCCATGCCTTCAACGGTGACAATCGACTTAAAGAACAACATGAGTTCGCTCGGCAAAACGAGTCGATGTTTTGCAGCGACAGCCGTGGAGTCCAAAAGAAGGCGACCAAGATCGACATTTTTCAGTGTTAGACCGAAGTACGGCGCCAAAAGGTTTTGAAGGTCTTTTGCAAAGTGATCGACGTCGACGAATTCGTTGTATGGAGAGACTTCGACGTACTCATAAGCAAGACGTTCGTAGTCTTCTTGGTAGAGAGACACGAACATGTTTGCGATCGCATCTTGTGTGCGTCGATTCAGACGACCCACGATTCCGAAATCAACCATGCCGATACGATTATCGGGAAGAATAAAGATGTTGCCGGCGTGGAGATCTCCGTGGAAAACCCCGTCTTTGAACACCTGCTTGAAATAAGCCTTCAAACCCACTCGCATGACCGTTTGACGATCGATACCCTCTTGAGCCAACGCATGCTTTTGCGATAGCGGAATTCCTTCGAGCATCTCAAGAACGAGAACGCGCCTTCCTGAGTACTGAAAATAGACTTCTGGAATCTTGATTGTCGGATCATCTCTAAAGTTGTCGACGAAACGACGGATGTTGTTCGCTTCAACGATGAAGTTTGTTTCGAGCTCAAGAGTACGAAACAGTTCATCAACCATGCCCACTGGATTAAACGGGCGCGTTTCCGGAACGAACTTTTGCAAGAGATCAGCGAGATAATACAGAATACCGACGTCTTCGTTGATGATGCGCTCGATACCCGGGCGTTGAACTTTGACGACGACTTTCTTGCCGTCCTTCAAAATAGCGCGGTGAACCTGAGCGATACTGGCAGAACCTAGCGGCTGCTCTTCGATCGACTCGAACACGTCATCGAGGCGCGCACCAAAGTGAAGCTCAAGAACGTTTCGAACTTCAGAAAATGGAATCGTGGCGACTTGGTCATGAAGCTTCTTAAGTTCTTCAACGAAGTCTTCAGGGATAAGATCCGGACGACTTGCCAGAAGCTGGCCGAGCTTAACGAAAGTCGGCCCCAGCTCTTCAAAGGACATGCGCAAACGTTCGGCCGTCGAATATTTTTCGACGTCGGCGCTGGTCAGACGCTCGAGTATGAACCGGCCAACCTTAATTTTTTCCGCGACGTTTTGAAAACCGTTCTTTACGAACACCGCGACGATCGTCCTCAGTCTTGCCGCGTTTTTCAGAGTTGAACCGCTTCTTCTTACCGCCACGGCCTTTCCGCTCTTGAGGCCCTTGCCCTGAGTGCGCGTCTTTTCTCGTGCCACGTCCAGACTCCTTGCCCGTCTTCGGCCCGTACCTTCGTTCAACCCCGTCTAAGAATTCACCCATGTCATCATCGGCGCCTTCAGCAGCGCCCGCTGGAAGTTCAGCGAGCTCAAAATCGACTTTTCCAGTTTCTGGATCTGCTCCGGCGACTCGAACTTTGATCAAGTCTCCGATCACATAGCGAATTCCTGTGCGTTGTCCAATCAAGCGAAGATTTTCTTCGTCAAAGACGAATCGATCCGAACCGAGGTTTTCAATTTTAACGAGACCATCGACATCGAACTGACGAAGCATCGCAAAGACGCCAAACTTCGCCACCGAACTAATAATTCCCTCGAACTCTTGTCCGATGAATCGGCGCATGAACCGAGCTTTCTTGATCGAGATAACCTTGCGCTCAGCTTTCACCGAACGTTGCTCGCAAGCACTCAGCCATGTCGTCGCAGTGTCGAGCTCTGTTTCAGACAACTCCATCGAGTGATACTTTTGATAGAGCTGACTCTTGATAATCCGATGAGCAATCAGATCCGGATAGCGACGAATCGGCGACGTGAAATGAGAGTAGTGGCTAAAGCCAAGACCAAAGTGACCAACGTTGTCGCCTGAGTACTTCGCCTGCTGCATTGTTCGCAAAGTGAGGATATTCAGGATCTGCGCCTCAGGACGCTCTTTCATCGCTTCGAGTGCTTGAGTCAGCTTCTTTGCGAGATTTGATCCCATCACCGAACGACTGCCACCAAGATTCCAGAGGTAACGTTGCAGCGAACGAATTGCATCTGGGTCTGGCTCTTCGTGAATTCGATAGATTCCAGGAATTTTCGCATCATCCAAGAAACGAGCCGTACAGATATTCGTAACGAGCATCAGCTCTTCGATCAGTCGATGCGCGAACAATCGCTGAGAACGAATGACGTCGACAGATTCACCGCTTGAATCGACGACGACCTGCGTTTCTGGGATCTCGAGATCCAGAGAACCTTCGCGGAATCTCTTTGCCATCAGAATCTTGGCGAGATCCGCCGATCGAAGAATGTTTTCTTCAACATGCTTCAAGCGTCTTGCGGCTCCGCTTGAGTGTGCCTTTCCTTCGGCGTGAGCGTCCATGAGCTCTTGTGCTTCGCCGTAAGTAACACGCGCTTTTGAAAGCATCACGCCTTCGAAAAAGCGGTAGTCGAGAATTTCACCTTGATAGTCGATTTGCATTTCGCAAGCGAAGCAAAGTCGTTCGACATCCGGCTTCAAAGAGCAAAGCTCGTTTGAAAGCTCTTCTGGCAACATCGGTACGACATGATTTGGGAAGTAGGTGCTCGTTCCGCGCTCGTAAGCGTCTTCGTCGAGACGAGTCCCCGGTTTCACGTAGTGACTGACATCGGCAATCGCGACGACGAGACGGAATCCATTGCTCGTCTGCTCAGTGAAGATCGCATCGTCAAAATCACGCGCCGTCGTTCCGTCGATGGTGATGAGGTTGAGTTCGCGCAAGTCTTCACGATCACGGCATTCCTGTTCGGTGACCTTGCCGCCGAACTTGCGCGCTACAGCGATAGCCTCTTTCGAGAACTCCGTTGGAATTCCGCTCTGGTGAACAACCCGAATGACGTCATTGACCGGATCTTCGATATCACCAAGGATTGCGACGACTCGGCCTGTAAATTCACGATCATGATCAGGGTACTGAGTGATCTCGACTGCAACCATCTCGCCTTCTTTGGCGTCCATGGAATCTTTGGTCGCAATGCGAAGATCAGCCCCCCACCCTTTTCCATCATCGAGAAGAACGCCATACTTATGGTCCACCGGAAGAAACTTTCCGACCACACGAGAGTTCGACCGCGCTACTATGCGAACGACTTCGCCGGATAGACGATCTTCTTTTCCTTTATTGAAACTACGTGGCTTGTAAATCTCTACTTCGATTCGATCATTGGTCATGATCCCATTCATCGACTGACGGGAAATGTAGACGTCAGGAGTGTCGGCATCGTCGCAGATCAAGAAGCCAAATCCATCTGGGTGACGCTTCACTAAGCCTTGTACGGTTTTGCCACCCTTAGAACCGGTACGACGTGTGTCTCGAGCAGCCCGAACATCTTTCGGTTTATCGAAAGGCTTGCGTTCTACGGGCTGTGGTCTTCCAACGATCGCAGTCACCGGTTCAGAATGTCTTGGAGTCGGACGAGAAGGTTCTTTCGAAACCGGACGAACATTTCCGTCCTGCTCTTGAAAGTTCATGATGTAGGTGAGTTTTTTAGAGACAGGACCCTTGCTTTGCTGAGGCATCTCTCCACGATCAAATCGTTGAGGGCCGCCCTTCTGGGATTGCTGAGTATTGATTTTTGACGGGCCACTTTTGGCGCGCCCTCCGAGCACATCGGCGAGACTGCGGGCATTCTTGATGTCTTTGCGTTGTTTACCGCCGCCCTGTTTCGAGTCTTGCGAGTTTTTGCCTGGTTTTTTTGAGTCGCGGCCTGAGCCGCCCTTGAAGCTTTTTTTCATCTACCGAAACGCTAGCACGCGCTCTGTAGCCTTACAATCCGGCAGGCGTCGGCAAAAGCAGCCTAGGAACCCGAAACCACAGTTGATTTCCAAAACCAACTCCGCTACGTTTCAAGCCTTCCGCAATCGATGCCCGGGTGGTGGAACTGGTAGACACGCGTGGTTCAGGTCCACGTGCTTAACGGCTTGCAGGTTCAAGTCCTGTCCCGGGTACCAAATTTCGCAAAATGCGAAAATTCGTCCAATCTCCAAATTTCTTCAGGCACCACGCTCAGAGAATTTCGCAATCAGATTCACCAGCGCTCTCTCGTCGATCGGTTTCGCCAAGTGCTCGATAAAGCCGGCAGAGAGACATCGATCGCGCTCTTCTTTGAGGGCGTGCGCCGTCAATGCAACGATGGGTTTTGAGTAATGATTCGCCTGCAGCTTCGCAAGCGCCTCATAGCCGTCCATTTCTGGCATCTGAATATCCATAAGAATCATGTCATAGGGCGATCGCATGGCTAGATCGATGGCTTCTTTTCCGTTCGAGGCGAAGTCAGCGCGAATACCTTGCCGCGATAGAATCATCTCAAGGAGCTGACGGTTGTCAGGAGAATCCTCGACAGCGAGGACCTTCATTTTCGAAACATCTTTTGCGGGTAACATCGGAGCCGCAGGCGCCATCTTCAGGGCCGGGATACCAAGATTGTTTTCGATCTCGACGATGAACGTACTGCCATGGTTGAACACCGACTCGCCAACGGTGACGTTTCCACCCATGGCTTGCGCAAGTTTTCGCGACAGCGCGAGGCCCAACCCCGTTCCGCCGTACTTTCGTGTTGTGCTGCCATCGGCTTGAGTGAATGGCGAGAACAGCTTTTCAATTTGTTTTTCGGTCAGACCGATACCAGTGTCTTTGATGCTGATGCGAATGAACTCGCGCCCATCACGCGGAACAACTTCACCGTGAATCGAAATTCCGCCTTCTGATGTGAACTTCAAAGCATTGCCGATGACATTCGTAAGAATTTGACGCAAACGAGTCGGATCAGCACAAACAGCTTTTCTCGCCGTCGACTCGACACGAAGTTCAATCTTCAGTCCCTTCGACAAAGCGGCGGCCGTGAACAAATCCACAGCGTCTTGAAGCAATGTAGGCAGCGAGAACTCAAGATTTTCAACGACAAGCCCGCCGGCTTCGACTTTTGAGAGATCAAGAATATCGTCGATGACTTTTGTCAGAGCATGCCCGTTTCGATCGATGATTCCTAAGTACTGAGCGCGCTCGGCCGGATCAAGCGTCGGATCCTTTAGGGCGTCTGCGAATCCCAAGATGGCAGCAAGCGGGGTGCGGATTTCGTGGCTCATGTTTGCCAAGAATGCGCTCTTGATTTCGCTTGCACGCTCTGCCTGCAATCGACCGCCAATGCTGGCTTCAATTTTTTCAGTCATCGCGTTGAGTGCTTCAGCGAGCTGTCCCAACTCATCTTTCGAACGAACCGGAATTCGGTGATTGAAAATACCGCGACCGACTCTTGC
>DATLHP010000199.1:0-2794 GCA_035539835.1 Bdellovibrionales bacterium | reverse complement strand
GAAAGGCCTCGAGTGACTTACTTGAGACTTACGATTTCGAACGAATGCCGATCGCAAGAAAACTTCTGAGTTTCACTGATCGAATATTCAGCGCCGGTGCTTCAGTGAATCCGGCCATCAAACTCGCGATTCGCTTTCTCGCTCCGATGCTAGCAAAATTTGTTTCAAATATCGCTCCTCGGTACATGTTCGGTTTCGTCTCTCAACTGAACATTCATTATCATCCAAATAAAACTGTGAAAGAGGATCTGAGTCGTCCGCGAGGAAAAGAACTTGCTAGGGCAGGACGACGAGCTCCGGATGCACAAATGAAAACTGGCGGATCGCTATTCGATCTCATGAAAGGCTATCGCTTCAATGTGCTTGTGATGTCGAAGAGAGTGATTTCCGAAGAGGCTCGTCAGCAGTTTGAAAAAAAATGGCGAGCGGGCGAAAGTCTCGCGCCTGAGGCAGAGATTCATTGGATCAGTGCAGAGCTTAGCCCGGCAGCAATAACAAGGTACGGTGTCGACGACGTTCTCATCTCGTTGGTCAGACCCGACGGATACATCGGGTTTCAGACTGACCGTTTTTAGAATGATCGCGTCGCTAGCCTGTGCCTAAGTAGGCGCGCCACTCGAGCGGCATGTTTTCAATTCGGAATTCCGGTTGGGAAACTGGAAGCCACGATGGAATGCGCGGTTCATTTAAGAGCGGCATTCCTGCGCCGAGCGGAGTTCGGTTTCCTTTGCGGTGATTGCAGGGACGGCACGCCGTAACAACGTTCGTCCAATCCTTACGACCGAACTTCGAAGCTGGCACAACGTGATCGAGAGTTAGCTCCTTATGCGGAAAGGGCTTTGCGCAGTATTGGCAGGTGAATCCATCGCGAAGGTAGATGTTTTCTCGCGAAAACTTCAACCGTGAAGAGCGACGTGGAGTCACATAACGCTTAAGGCGCATCACGCTCGGAAGTTGAAAACTATTGGACGCGGTTCTTGCGGCGTAATCGGTATGGTATTCCAGAACTTCGACTTTGCCTTGGAACCAAAGAATAAGTGCTTTTTGCCAGGAGACGAGCTTTACCGGCTGATAACTTGAATTCAGAACGAGGGCTCTACTACCTGACTCGTTAAGAGACTCGAAAGCGCACTCCCCATTGTGCTCGACACCAACCAGGGTCGATAAGGGACAGAGGAAGTCTGCCCCTCTGTTTTAATTTTCCTCTCGAAATGATCCAGATTGCAAGGTCCAGATTCAAATCGTTTCGAAATGGACGTGGTTTTCTCACTCGATATCCAAGCTATTTCTCGTATAAGCGATATGAATAGATCCTGGAGCAGGAGTGCAAATATGGGTGATTTAATTCTGACTTGGACGACATTTCTCGGAGGCGTAGTCGGAGCTGCTGTCGGGTTTATTGTGATTCTCGTCGTTGGTATTTTGTTGGTGATTCCTTACTGGATGGTGACACGTCGAGATCAACTAGACCCCCGCCCCGAAGAGGGCAGTCATTGAAGGTGAATTCGTCGCAACGAACCTTCAAAATTCTCTTAGGCTAAAGAGTCTCGATTGAGCATAATGGGCCCATGAGACAGGCTCTTTTGATCGAAGATTCTCCCGAGTATCAACTCTTGGTTCGGGTCGCATTGGCAGATCGTTTCAATGTTGTTTGTGTTGGAAGTGCTGCTGAAGCGTTGCGTGCAGTTTCGACGCAGACATTTGATCTTCTTCTTTTGGATGTGGGCTTGCCAGGTCGTGATGGTCTTTCACTCTGCCAAGAACTACGTCGCGATCCACGTTTGAGAACAACACCGATTTTGTTTGTTACTGGCCGCGCCGAAACTCAAGACCTCGTGCAAGGTTTTGAGATGGGTGCTGACGACTACATCACGAAGCCGTTTCATCCTGAAGAGTTAAAGGCTCGTATTGAAGCTCGTTTCAAGCGCGTCGAAGTCGCTCCTGTGAATCATGATCAATATTGGAAGGCAGATCTTCGTTTTGCGATCGGTCGCCAACGTGTCACTCATACTTGTGAGGGGCGCGACCGTGAGCTCGATCTCACGCCGAATGAATTTAAGATCCTCTTTTTCTTGGCCCGCAATGAGGGTCGAGTCGTCAGCCGAGCTGATGTGTTACGTGAAGTATGGGGTGAAAACCTTCATGTCATCGAAAGAACTGTGGATAAGCATATCTGCTCTCTTCGACGCAAGATGGGGGTTGCAGCGCGCTACGTGGCGTCGGTGCCGGGTACTGGCTACCAATTCCAAATGGACGTCCGTGAAAGCCGTCGTCCAGAGACTCTGCGCCTCTAATTTCAGCAGTCGCGTCTAAGATATTTGAAGCATCGTGACACCGATCTCTGATTGCAGTTAAAATTCTTCTTAACTAGCACTGAGGTTTCGTTCAACTGTGAATGCCGCGATAGATTCTGATCAGCAGCCTGATGGGCATTCGCGCAGTGGATTGCTCGCGCTTTCTTTAGCCGCCGTTGGCGTCGTTTACGGCGATATCGGAACAAGCCCTCTTTATTCTCTTCGTGAGTGTTTTCATGGTGTGCATGGGATTGAGGTAACGCCACAGTCGGTCCTTGGCGTTCTGTCGCTCGCGTTCTGGGTTCTCACGCTCGTCATTTCAGTCAAATACATGGTTTTCGTTCTTCGCGCTGATAACCGCGGCGAAGGTGGGATTCTTGCGCTTTCGGCATTGGCGATTCCGAAAGGGTCGAAACCGACGTTCTTACTGCTCGGCTTAGGAATTCTCGGGGCGGCGCTGCTTTATGGTGACGGTATTATTACGCCGGCGATCACTGTTT
>DATLHP010000198.1:0-4589 GCA_035539835.1 Bdellovibrionales bacterium | reverse complement strand
ATTTGCGACTTTCGTATTCAAACGAGGACGGCATGGGGCCTACGAACGACTCGATTATCTTCAGAATATCTTTCTCTGCACGCTCGAGAATTTCGGCCTTTCTTTCTTCTGTGTCGGCGGCGTTTTTTTTGATGATCGTGCGGGTGAGAATATTTTGAAAATACGTTTCAAGCTGATCGGCCATCGGATTGCTTTGAAAATCTCGTGAAGGTTTCCATATCGCGGCGGGTATAAGGCCGATTTGGGCGATAGTCGACTTTGATTTCAAGGCGCCTGAGCCGAGATAGATGCGTTGATCGATGTTGTCTGCTTTCAGATTTTGAGTGGCATTGGTAAACAAATGGACTGCCGTTAAGAACGAAGCCGAAAGTTCAATCGTCTTTCCTGTGCGAAGAAAGTAGCTGCGTTCAAGATTCGCAGCCCACGAATGAAGATGGCAAGTGCCTAGATTTTTTTGATCTTTGATCGGAGTGCGCTCAAGAATTTCGGTGGAGTAAGCCGTATTGTGATTGAAGGCTGCCCGAAAGGTCCCGAACACTGCCGCGCATTGCGATTTTTGAGCGGATGCGTACGCACTATGAAACAAAGCAATGAATGTCAAAAGACTCAACATCGTGATGCGTATGCTGGCTATGAGCATGGATCTAGCCCTCCGCGGAGAGGCTACTTCAATAGCCATGCCTAAAACGAACTAGCGGGATGTACGGATATAGCCGGCAAGCTTGCCAACGGGGTGATAAAGGCGGGCGAGAAGCCACGTGCCCTCTCGCTCTTCAAGAGTCGGATTCTCATTCGAGAAAACTTCGTCGATCGTCGCCGCCGACGCTCCGAAGGCGTTCAGTGAGCGAAAGAGAAGGTTATGTTGTTCGTCGAAGATCTCAACGGCATCGCCGAGAGAGATGCGACTTAAGAGATCGCTTGGAGGAACGAGTTTCAATGAACGGAGGGCCCACCAAGTGAGAGTTGGCCCACCGAGATCTGTACTGATGCCTTCGATTGATGCTGATTCAAGAATCCGACGGTAACTGGCGACGGCCTGAAGAACGGCCTGCTTGCGTTTTGAGCTCATAATCTCAAAACGTGTAATACCTGGATTAAAAGCTCGAACATTTCGGCCGGCGCCGGTGGCGAGATCGGCAATTCTATTCAGATGGGTGCGATACTCAGTCAGAGAATCAGAACGCAGATCAAGCATTGTCTGTTATCTCTCGCTTTTGATCAGGTGACTGTCGCTATCGGATTCACGCGCTTGTTTTTGAGCTCGCTCGAAACTCAAATCGTAAAACATCTGAACCACACGATCCGGTGGGATGTTGTAGATGTTGGCCATCGAAAAGACTTCGTTGAGAGGGATCAAAGTTTTTCCGGCTTCATAGCGCGCGAGAATATCGGCGCCGCCGATGTCGAGAATTTCAGCAGCTGCAGCGAGTGTAAGACCCGCTTTAATTCGATAAGTTTCGAAGAATTTGCCCATTGCTTTTGTGTCAGACATTCGTCCCCCAAAGAGTGTGGCTTTCATAGGGCAATATACACGAGCGATAACTAAAGTGAATCGAACAAATTTTTTGAATTTGATTCCAAAAAGCTCTGCAGAACGATGCGACTGAGAGTTAAGAGGTGAATTAACTCCGCGAATCTATACGTTTCGTTTAGTCAAATGCCTCTGCAAAGACACTCGTCATGTCGAAACCCTCAGTTGTTAATTTCGTCTTCACATCTTTGATCATGGCGCCGTTGCCGCAAAGATAGAACGTTGTAGGAGTAGAGTGGTACTCAAAGGCATCGATAAAATTTTGAACGTAGCCTTTCTTTCCTGCCCAAGTTTCAGACGGTCTTGACAGAACGAACTCATACGAAAAATCGCGAAGCTGATTTTTTAAGCGCTCAAGGTCATCGCGGTAGTAGATGTCCTCTTCTTTTCGGACTCCGAACAACATGCGGTGACGGATGTCTGGGTACTTTTCGATATTCGACTCAATGAAAGAGAAGTGCTGAGAAACGCCAGACCCTGTGTTGAGGTACACGCATTGCGGAGTCGGCGGTTCTTTGAAAAACACTCGCCCGAACGGGCCGGTGAAATCGAGAACTTCGCCACCTTTAAGATCCCATACGTATTTCGAGGCAAGGCCGCTATCAACATACTTGAAAACCAAACGGTAGCCGTCCGTTTGTTGCTCTTTAGAGGCAATGGAATAGGCGCGAAGCGCTGGTTTCGCGTCGGTCGGAACATGCAGCATAACGAATTGGCCAGCGCGGAATACAAACTGACCCGGATCCTCACACTTCAGGAAGAGCTCGCGGATCGTCGGCGTGTAGTCGCGGACCTCTGTGACGCGCATTTTGTAGATTTGGCGCCCTTTAGGCTTCGGTGCTGCGGTATCGGCAGATGTCATATTTACTCCGGTCGCGTTCTGAGTGAAGCGTTTGTGGCACTTCAAGTCAACAGTTGAGAACCCTTCGGTTTTCCCGTTTGATGGCCCTTTTGAAAAGGGGTACCTTCGCGTGGCTCTCGACATGGGTTTGAATGGACGAATAGCGCTAGTTTGCGGAGCATCTTCGGGTATCGGTGCTGCCGCCGCGCGCATCCTTGCTGAGCAGGGTGCTCGCGTTATCGCGCTTGCTCGCCGCGAAGCTCCTCTAAAGAAGCTCATTGATTCGCTCCCTGGCTCTGGTCACGGCTTTTTGGTTTGTGACTTATCCTATCGCGATGAACTTCGCAGCAAGATCACGAACCTCGTCAAAGACGCTGGCCCCATCGAGATCCTCGTTTGCAACTCGTCAGGTCCGAAGGGTGGACCTATTTCTGAAGCAACAGAAGACGCTTTTCTAAATACTTTTGGTCAGCACCTTCTTGCTAACCAAGTGCTCGTTCAATGTCTGTTGCCAGGAATGAAAGAGCGCAAGTACGGACGGATTATCAACGTCATCTCGACGTCGGTCAAAATTCCGATTCCAGGTTTGGGTGTGTCGAACACGATTCGCGGAGCTGTTGCTTCGTGGGCGAAGACGCTCTCACTCGAAGTGGCGCCCTTTGGGATCACGGTGAATTCGGTTTTGCCAGGGTATACCGATACCGAGCGCTTGGCTGAGTTGCTCAAAGCCAACGCCGTCGCGCAGAATCGTTCCGAAAACGAAGTCGCTGACGATTGGAAGAAGGCGACACCGATGAAGCGCTTCGGTCGTCCCGAAGAGGTCGCAGCAGCGATCGGATTTTTTGCATCGCCAGCGGCGAGCTTTATTACGGGTGTTGCTATGCCGGTCGACGGCGGCCGCACCGGTACGATCTAGGATTAGTCATGAAGCACGATATTTTCTTGTCCATCTGTCAAACCGAAGTGGATGGCTATCTGCCGTCTGAGCGAACGATGTGGAAGAACTTCTTCGATCAGGTTCGCTTGGCGGACGACCTTGGCTTTACGACAGCTTGGGTGGCTGAAACGCATCTGTCTTGCCAGGTACAAAAGGGAAACCCGGGCGCGGTGATTCCGAACTTCATTGGCGAGATCGGCTTGAATACTGACATCTTGCAAGTCGCGCACAAGGTTTTTGCGCAAACGAAGCGTATTCACGTCGGCAGTGCGATTCGCAACATTCTTTGCAATGGCGGCCCGATTGCTCATGCTGAAGCGATTCGCACGTTTTTGTCTTTGCATGGGATCGATGAAAATGAAAAACGCTTGCTTGAAATCGGCTTTGCCAGCGGTCGTTTTCCGTTTTCGAACACGCCCTATGGAATTAAGCCTCGAAACGAACTTGAACTGAAAGTTTGGCCAGTTTTGCGCGGACTCGTTTTTCAAGAAGCGACTGAGATTTTCTTACGCTTCTTAAAAGGCGAGGTGTTCGCTTCAAAAGAAGTAACGGCAAAGCAGCTCACGCGCGAACTCTTCCGAACAGAGGAAGAGTGGAGCGAGGTCTACAAGTTCGCTCAAGAGAACAAAGGCACTTGGCAGGTCAAAGGTTCCCGTATCGAGATTCCGCCATATTGGGTGTTTGATACAGTCGGAGTCATTCCGATCGAAGCGCCTATGCATTTGCTTCGTCTAACCATTGGTGCGCACGATGCGCGTTCGCAAAATTTCGCCAACGACTTCTTGGCGGTCGGAGTTTTCAATCTGTCGATCACTCCAAATCAAGTGATCGAAGAGACGCACAAGCGAATGCAAGGTGTGTTCAATCCGAAGGGCGGCGAATGGACTCGATCTCACATGCCGCGCACGGTTCTCGTTTTCGTCGACGAGAATGCGGATAAAGCGAAGCGCGAGGCTGAGAAGGCTTTGACGACATATTGGAAAGCGATCGAAGGGACTCTCGATCCGAAGCGCGTCGAACAAGCCGTTGGCAACGCCCTGGTGGGAACACCTTCAGATATCATCGCGCAAATGAAAGAGCGGTTTCATCCGGAAGATCGTCTGATGCTCTGGTTTGATCTCAACAATCACGACAACGACGCGGTGAAGAAATCCATGCGCATGTACATGGAGAAGGTCGTGCCGCATGTCTGATGTATGGGTTCCGCTGGTCGACTATCGACGAAATGGTGTGAGTGAAATCACGATTCACGGAGCGATCAGCTGGGTTTCGGGTCGAGA
>DATLHP010000197.1:0-7075 GCA_035539835.1 Bdellovibrionales bacterium | reverse complement strand
GTACATATAATATGCCGACCGGAAGCGAAGACAATGATTCGTGGGTCGCGGCGGATCCTCTTTTAGTAATTGGTAACGGTACGGGTTCGGGTGCTTCGCGTTCGAATGCGATGATGATCCTGAAAAATGGTAACGTCGGTATCGGAACGTCATCTCCGAATCGTCTTCTCCAAGTCGCGGGTCCGATTCGTGTTACGGCTTCAGGCGCGCCATCATCGCCGGCAGCGGGTGACATCTACGTCGACTCGGGCGATTCGAACAAGCTAAAGTGGTACAACGGCTCGGCTTGGCAGACGGTCGGTACCGGCGCTGGTACCGGCGATTTCATGAAAGATGGTTCTGTCGCTATGACAGGCGCATTCAAGGCCGTCGACGGAAGTGCGACGGCGCCGGCGATTTCTTTCGCTAATGATACCAACACCGGCATTTACAGTGGCGGTGGCGGAGACAGCATCTTCTTCACGACTGCCGGAACCGATCGCGGTTACATGAGTTACGCAGGTGACCTCAACTGGTACGGCTTGATCAAAGGTTCACGAATTCATGTCGGCAACGGAACAGCGAGTCTTCCTGCGGTTGCATTCAACGGTGATGACGATAATGGAATGTATCTTCCTGCTTCGGATGTTGTAGGTATTTCGACGGCGGGTACCGAACGTGTACGAATCGGCTCGACCGGCATCGTCAGTATTGGAACGACGGGCACTAATGGTAAGTTGAACGTCAAAGGCGCAACGGTCATGGAAGGCTCGACGTCAGGTTACGTTGGCTTCCAGCCTGCAGCGGCTGCAGGATCAACGATCTATACGATGCCTGCGGCGCCAACGAACGGATACGTTTTATCAACAAACGGGTCTGGCGTTCTTTCGTGGATCGCACCTGGCTCTGGCGACTTTATGAAGGACGGTTCTGTCGCTATGACAGGCGATATAGAATTGCCGGTTGGTTCTGCGGTAACTCCTTCGATTAACTTCACAGGCGACACGGGTACCGGTATTTATCGCGGTGCTGCTGGTACGATTAGTTTCTCGAACAACGGCACGAACAACCTGAATATCGGCGGAGCAAACGGTATCGAGACTTCGATGATCATCCAGTCGGGTGCCGTTTATTCAAGCGCAAGCAATGGATACGCTTATGCTGCAACTGGGGCTGCGGACTCGGTTCCGAACCAGGGATCAAAAAACGCATCGATCCAGGTTTACAACACCTACTCTTCTGCTGATGGTCGCGGAGCGTACTTTCTCTCGCGCTCAACCAATACTTCGGGCCGAGCTCAATATGCCTACTTCGGTTCAATTTCAACGGCTGGCGCTGCCAACTACTCAGGGACCATCGTTATCGGCGCTTCGACGGGTTCCGCGACTTATGACGAGCGTATGCGCTTCGATACTTCAGGTAATGCCGGCATCGGCACGACAACAACCACAGAAAAGCTGAATGTCGGCGGTAACGTTCTCGCGACAGCTTACTTGTATTCATCAGACGAACGCCTCAAGAAGAATATCGAAACAATTCCAGAAGCACTCGAAAAAGTTCTTTCGCTCAAGGGTGTTACTTACGACTGGAGAAAGCCGAGCTCGATCGATGATCGCAGTCGACAAATCGGTGTCATTGCCCAGGATGTCGAGAAAGTCTTCCCTGAGGCTGTGCGTACATCACTTGATGGAACGAAGCGTGTAAACTATCCGGCACTCGTTGCGCCAATCATCGAAGCGATTAAAGAACTTTACGGTGAAGTCTTCGGCATTAAAAATGAAGTCGTGGTTCTCAAGGCCGAAAATGAAAAGCTGAAAGAAGAAAATGCGGCGCAAAACAAGCAACTCGATGAAATGAGAGAGCGTCTTGAGAACATTGAGAAGATGCTCAATCAAAAGTAAGCGGTGCTTGATATGAAGTATCTTAGCATCGCAATCATTCTGATCGTTTTCGGGCCGGCTGTGAGTTGGGCTCAGTGTCCGGGAAGCCCTCCTTCGGGCATCGACTGCGTCGCTACGACGGCGAGTAAAACAATCACTGCGCATTCTCAATGTCGATCGGTCACCAACAACCATGCTTCGGGCAAAGCGATCATGGTTCCGACCGGTACCTCGACTGAGTGGGCGTCTTTCTATAACAATCCGCCGACGGGTGTGACTGCCGTAAGCTGCGATCCTTGCAGCGGAAAAACAGTCGGCCAAACCTGTACCGGTACAACCGCGCTCTTTGCCGGTACATATCTCGGTGATTCGTACATGACTATGCCATCCGGTTGCGCGGACTCGACCTCCAATCCCACATGCAGCGGTACCGATACTGTTATGAAAACATGGAATGATGGCACTAGTGCTTGGTACGACATCCCAGGAATTACCAATCATGCAGCCACTGCTGCACCCTCTTCGAATTCAGAGCGTGGCGACTATACGACGCCGCTCGCCGCTGCGATTACATTGAGCACAGAGGGCGGGCTTCACGCGGCTGCGAGATTTTGCAACGACATGGTCTACGGCGGTTACAGCGATTGGTATTTGCCGTCGAAGTCTGAGTTAGCGTTCATTTACTGTAAATCGACACCGGGTTCGCACAACACGCTTAATCCTCAAGAAAATGTGAACTGTGGTGGCTCTGGGCCGACCAACCAGTTGACTGGATTTGCAGCCGGCTACTATTGGGCGTCGACTGAGCGAAACAGTACAACCACCGCGTGGGTTGAGGATTTCGGTACGGGCTATCAATACAACCTTACGAAAAACCAGATCTACTACGTTCGCTGCATTCGTCGATACACGCCTTAACGGCTCGGGCTGCGGCGAGTGGATGTCGGCACATTTCGGTGCTTACTGTCGAGATTGGCTCCGGTCGCGCTGCCAGTCCAATGTGAAATCTTAAACGATCCATCGCGAACTTTCGCGTAAACGAGATCGACATCGACAAGCGTATTGCAGCCAGCCTGAGCGGCAAGGAACGCAAGACGCATGATGGTTTCATCGCGATCAGCGCAATCTTTGACTGAGAACTTGTTGTCAGAGCGTTTGAACAGACGAGTTTCTTTTCCTTGATCGACGAAATAGACGGATACCTCTTTTGCGAGCTCCATCGTCTGGTCGTATTTTTCCATCTCCGCTGCAATCGAAGTGTCGAAACATGTGTTGCAGTAGGTTCCGGCAAGATCGTTTTCTTCGCTCAAATTCAAAAATGCGAAGCGATCGGGGGTGACCCGTTGCGAACAACCTTTACAGAGAGCGCATTCACAACGCCGGCATCGAATGGTCGCCTTTGGGCCAGTGCATGAAGAACAAGTTTGAGTCATGTTGCGAAACCTACCATAGGACGAGTGGCGCCGTCACTTCTGCTTCTGAATGGGTTTGATCCATTTTCTAAACGCGATCTCACCGCCAAAATAGGCGGCCAGAATGATCATAACGCCTATACTTTTCAAAAAAGCCCATGCTTCTGTCGACCAAGCGAGGGCTGCCCATGTCGAAAGTGCACCCATGGCGACGAGTGCAAGGCCAAGCCGAGTATTCAATCCTTTGACGTACGAGACCGCGTGCTCGGGAAGGTTTGGGTTTTGTTTGAGAGTCATTTCAAGCATGACCGGCTTATTCATGAACGAAGATCCGACGACCGCAAAGCCAAAGACATAAAGCAAGATTGCCGGCTGCATTTTGAACCAAACGCCGTCGTTGGCGATTAAGCTTACGCCACCTAAAACTAAGATCATCGCGTTTGAGAACCATGTGATTCCTGCAACGCGACCATTCTTGAATTTTTCGAAAAGGACTTCGCCAATACCGAAGACCATTCCGGCCACTGTTCCCCACATGATTCCGTAATACTCTTCGACGATCGTAAAAGCGATGACCGGAAGAATGCCTCCGAAGAAGAGAATCAAAGCTGTGGAGCGACGGTTCGAGGAACTCTTCATCGTTGGTCAATTCTCGCACATTCTGATATGCCTAGGCCATGTCTTCAGCATGGATCACACTCATTTTGGCAGGCCTTCTCGAAATCTGTTGGGCGATCGGTCTTAAATACACCGATGGCTTTACACGTTTAGTTCCGAGCGCTTTCACCCTGACAACGTTGGCAGCGAGCATGTACTTGCTTGCTAAAGCGGCTCAAACGCTTCCAATCGGTACGGCTTACGCTGTTTGGGTTGGTATCGGCGCCGTCGGCGCCGGCATCTTGGGTATCGTTTTGTTTAAAGAGCCGGTGACTTTCCTTCGGCTCATGTTCATGTCGCTGCTTGTGATTTCAATTCTTGGATTGAAATTCACCGCAAGTCACTAAGCCTCACGTACTTGCCGGCTCACAAGCAGGCTGTTTCAGTGGCTTACCAGAGAAGTAGGTCTCAACATCGAGATCGAGTTTGAGATCGCCTGATTTACACTTCGCTTTCAGTGAAGAAGCGAGGTTCTTCAAATTCGTGCGAACGCTTTGCCAGTCAGTTGCTGTGAACATCAGATTGCTGCGGAAAAACTTTGTTACATACTCTTGATCAGCAACCATATCGAGCTTGATCAGACGGGTGTAAACCTTTGGATCCATGTGGCGGATCAGACCCGCAAGGCCAGCCTTCGCAGCGATATTTTCTTTTGCGACTCCGCAATCGTTATCACGCAAGATCATCTCTTTAACGAGAACGGCTTTTGAAGCCATGGCTGGCTCGACGTTCTTTTCAGAGCGAAGCGACGGAGAGCCATCTGCTTTCGGCTTTGCTGCATCGTAGAAGTAGTATCGATTGATGTAATCGATGTTACCGAAACGATCCTGTTGGTTCATCAACGTGTCGATGACGATCATGTCCGCAGCATCTTTCATTTGAACCATTTTTTGAACGTTGGCCGTCGTGAAATCACGTGGAATCATCGTCGTCACTGAAGCCGAGTTCTTAACAAGCTGGAATGCCGGATTGCGCTCGCGGAAGTTCGCCGCGCGCTCGTGGTTCACTTTTCCACCCTGGAAGAACTCTTTATAGAACTCATCACCGCCTGGGTTGTGAACAAACGCTCCGTAAGACTGATCGAGATTATCCGTCAAAAGAAGATCTTTTCTCTTTGAAGCGCCACCAGCTTGGAAGGCGCTCATCAAACTCGCCCAAGTTTGATTGATCAAATCCGATGGCGGCGTTAAGCGAAGGGCCTTTTTGCCGAGATCCATATGATTTTCGAGATCAAACGTGCGCAACACCGCAGGTGGAACGTTGGCGATGTCTCCGAGGATGCGGGCAAGGTGGTAATAACCAACGATCGCCGGCGTGTAGCTACAGCTGGTGCTGAGCTTGTATTTAGCGATCTTTTTCAATTTTGCCGGGGGAGCTAGCTCACAATTCTTTGCTTCAACCTGATCGGCCGTCATTCCTGTCGGAATTTCGTAGAATTCGAGGCCAGGATTTGTGCTGCTCGTCTTTGGGCAGACGGCTGCATTCGAATATGCGTCGACTTCGCAAAGAGAAGTTTCGTGACCCAAATCTTTTTGCGAGTACTTCGCGCCAGCGAAGTGATTCGGAATCACACAAACTTCGCTCGCGCGACCGCCTGGAACTGCATGCTCGATGATTTTTTCGCCGCGAGGGTGGTGTGGAGTCATGGTCGCGTTTGCAGAGCTAAGACCTAGAACACCGATAGCTAAAACTGCGAATGGAGCAGATTTCATGTGGCTTCCTCGTTTTTTAAAATTCGAGGAGATGGTCTACAGGAAGCATGCCCGGGAAAACTGGCGCGGCGACGCCCTATAAGCGGGTAAGAGAGGCTGGTTAGGACTGTTAGGTGACTAGAAACCTGACAGTCCGGAAAATATCTCAAAAAAGCGATATGCGTTTTGAGCCATAAATATTTCCGGGTTCAGAAAAGAGTTCGCACGGAATTTCCGGGTGGCATGCCAATCCACGATTGTTAGCCCGCCTATGGTAAATTCGCCGCCTCACCAAAACCGGAAGGGTGGATGGCGATGAACAGAAGAATCGAATTGAGTGCGGTTGTCGTAGGCCTCGCGTTAGCGTTTCAGGCTCCTGCATTCGCGAAAGCACCGAAGACTCCAGCACCGGCGCCCCAGCCGAAGGAAGTCAAAACTCCGTCACATTATCTCGCGGAGGGATGGAATCACTATTACTACGTTCCATTCTTGAATCAGCTCGGCGACATTCCGACGATTCCATCGGCCAGTGCTGAAGAGCAGGCTCGCTGCGATCGCTTCTATTCAAAAGTTCGCTCGACCGGCCAAATGAAGATCGTCATGGGAATCGGTTATTACGATTTCTCTGAAGGTGAGCCATTCGGATTCGACTATCGCGAAGATGGCAGCTTTGCGATCAAGCACCATGACTTCGGTATGAATGCGACGATCGATATCACATACGACATCATGTATCGCGAGATTCTGACTCGCCGTTGTTCGGGCAGCCTTCAGTTGTGCGGATTCACAGAAGTCGCACGCGGTGTTTACAGCAAAACAGTCACAGATCCACGGGGCCAAAAAATCCAAGCGACGGTCGAGATCAAAGACTCATCGGTGACACCTGAACACAGTCAAAACATTGGTGTGCTCGCGGCTCAGCAGCAAGCGAAGTCGGACGCCACCACTCAGTGGTTTTTTGACAGCGTGAAGTCAGCTGACCTTGTTATTTACAATGGTCACTCGAGAAAAGGTGGTGGTCCTGATTTCCATCCGCCAAAACTTCTTCAGAATCTTCACGTGAACTACAGCTGGTACGGCAAAAACACGCCGGGCCTTAAGCGTTTGTTGACGGCATTGAGTTCTGCGCCGACAAAGCCTGCGGCTCTTTTGATGATGTCATGCAATAGCGCGAATCTCTTTGAGAAGCCGATCAGAAAAGCGGCTCCGCAGATGAGCGTCGCCGGAACGAATGCCGTGATTCCTGGCAACATCCCGAACAAGGGTGCAATTGCGGGGATGGACGCGTTCTTGAAGTTCCAGTGTCAAGAAGGCTTCAACAAACAAATGCGTCTTGATCCAGACATGAACGAACAGATCAAAGCGCCGGTGATTTACTAGTTTTTCGGGGAACAAAAAGGGGTCGGGGATGATGTGCGGACTTTTAGCAAAAGTCGCATTGAGTGCAGTGTTGTTG
>DATLHP010000196.1:0-2694 GCA_035539835.1 Bdellovibrionales bacterium | reverse complement strand
ATTGAATTGTGCTCCGCCGAAGAGCTCGGTCTTTTGCTGATTTTCGACGAGCATGTCTAGCTCTGGATCATACTCAAGACGATCAGACTCTTCACTGCGAAGTGCGCCGGTCAGAATCCAGCGATTCAAAAAGAGTGTCGTTGTGAACAGTGAAACCGGAATCGGTTTTCCGTCTTCTGGATAAACGCGCAACGCCGAATAGTCGAAAACAAAACTGCTCAAATAGATTCCGATCGAAATCGTTTCAGTGCGATAGCGCAGCTTTGATTTCTGATCGATGCCGTTGATCGTCGTCTCTTGCTGATACTCGTCGCCCGTGAGCGAATATCCGTAAGTTAATGGACCGATGATTCCTGAAATACCAGCGCCGGGCCATACTGTCTGCGTATGCTTGTTGTACTTGCCCATGACGCCGAGGTTGAGTTCGAATTTCTTCAGGCCCGCACGTTTGTTTCTTAAGAGAGAAACCGCTGTTGCAAGAGAGATTTTTTGCGACTGATATTTGTCTCTGTTGCGCTGCCGTTGTAAATAATCGAGTTGGGGTTCAAATCCCGGTGGTCCAAAAAAACTTTCTTCAGCATTCGAAGGTGAAATCGCGGCACCGACGCGCCCAAGCCCTTGAGTGAGAGCAACATCAAAAGAATTTTTGTAGTAGATCGTTTCAATCCCTAAGCCTTTGTCGACGGGAACCGCTGACGGGTTGAGATTGATTCGAGAACCGTTTGACGGAAGAGCGGGCGATGTCGAGCTGCGTCCGCTGCCAGATCCCCAGCAGTTCTGCCTCGACGGATCACAAAACATGGCGTGAGCCGATGGAGAGAAGCTGAAAACCAACAATGAGAGCAAGAGAGAGCGAATCACTTCAGACTTCCGGTGCCGATCGATAGACAGCCAATGTTCCGATGTCGTGAATCTCGGGCTGACTCCAGCACTCATTCGCCACGACCTTTTCAAACCATTTTACAGCACCGCCTTTGGCGACGACAGCAACAGAATGCTGGCGTCCGATTTTATTAATCTGCTCAAAGACATGCTTGTAAGTTTCTTCGGTGAATGGATCGAAGAGATAGTAGACGTCAGCAACAGGAATCGCAAAATCGGCAGCACTTAGGTCTTGCTCTTTGAATTGAATTTTATCTGAAACACCGACGCGCGCAGCGGACTTGATTCCGATTTCAACTCGATGGCCGACGTACTCATAGCCGATGAAATTCATATCCGGCCGCAAAAGTCCTATGACAAGACCAGCCCGGCCGTAGCCTGATCCGAGATCAACAAACGTCGCGCCTTGCTTTGGTGAAACGCGATTGAGTGTTACCAGCAGAGTCGTATACGACGATTGAACTCCGATGCCTGCGCCTTCGTAGAGTCGTTCGTCAGTCGTTTGATCGCGTCGCATGCCGAGATCGCGCGAATAATCGAGTCCGAGAATTTCGTCCATTGCATCGAAGGTGCGATAGAACTCTTCAAACTCGCAAAGCTCTGCCATGCGACCCATAGAAATTTGCGTGAACTCACGAAAGCTTTCGTCGTCGGTTTGTTTGGCCCACTCGACGGTATCGCGAACCAGCCGATGAGGATCTGCGACCGATGCATCTGAAAAACGTTGAATAGTGGTTTCTGGAAACAACGACGGATTGTCGGCAATGCTTGCCTGAATCGCGGACGAAATAAAAGTATGTGCGCGCTCACGAGCCGTCATGGCGAAGATCATCGCATGAAGCCCACGGCTTCACATCACCTTGTCCAGACAAGGTAGACCTGCGTCATTTAAAGGGCGAACTACTCGCTGACGAAACCCGAGCGACGGAGTGTGCGTGCGGTGAAGTTGCGCTCTCTACCTTCAGTAAGAACGTTGTCGCGTTCGAGTTCATAAGCGAGATGCGAATCGACACTGCGTATGACTTCATACCAACGCTGCGAGAAATGATGGATGTACTCGTCCATCCGGGCTTTTACTTCTGCTTTCTTTTCTTTTGATAACCCAGAGGCAAGCTCAATTTTGATTGGATGGAACATGAACTTGGCGACCTTGCCCGCGGTTCTACGTTTTCCGGCTGCATAAAGAATCGTGCACGAAGATCCGCAATAGATGCTCGCGTATGTATCGACGCCGAGCTCTTTCATTTTTGCGTAGCCGTTCAAGGCTTGTTGGAGATCGCCACCGCCAGAATTGAGTTCAACAACGATGTCGCGTTCGCCGGCGTTTTTAAGACGTTCAATGTTGGCGATCAATTGCGCAACGGACTCCTTCGTCACAGCGTTGGCATCGCCGGGACCTTTGAATTTCACGGTGGTCGCTTGAGAAGTATTGAGACCAATCACGATGATCAATGCGCTCGACAAGCCGATGATTTTCATTCGCCCTTCCTCATTCGTGCCGCTGTTGCCGCGGCGCACTAACATGTTCTTAAGATAGCGTCTCTTTTTACTGAGTCGGGGAATAAGTGGTTTGGTCGTAAACTCTTTAGACGAACCAGAATTTTTTACTCGGTTCGTGGTATTCAAATCTCAATGTCGATGAAGCCGTCCCAAGACCTTGCAATCCTCGGTTGGAACCAACAATTCGAAACTCTGCTCGGAGCAGCCGTTGATGAAGCTCAATTCATCGCTCGCGTCGCAGCTGTCGATCGTGATTTGAGTCGTGTCCAAGTCAGCAAAGAACTTGGTTTTCGTGCCGAGGTCTCCGGGAAG
>DATLHP010000195.1:0-10859 GCA_035539835.1 Bdellovibrionales bacterium | reverse complement strand
GTTTAATATAAACAAATAATGTTTATATTGAGGGCAAAAAAATCAGGCAGCGAGAGTTTCGCTGCCTGAATGGAGGGGTGTGTTTTAGTTAGTTAATGAGCGAGGCCATTCGTGTTGCATTCGCTCTGAGGATCGATGATTCGTTGTGGCTCGCTGTTCCGGTTCTGTACCCGTTGTAGGTCATATTCGGATTTGAGTAGCGACGAATACGAGGGTAGCTGCCGTAAGCGATGATCGTACGGAAACGACCGGCGCTGTTTTGGTAACCATCCGAGTGATTCAAGCCAAGGTTGTGGCCGAGCTCGTGACTGAATGTGTACTGACTGAAGTACTGAGCTTTCGTGACAGTAAACGCATTCGAGTAGCTTGCGCGAACATAGCCAATGCCTGCTGCCGTCGAGTAGCCTTTGTAGCTTCCGATGAGACTCACTTGGTCGGCTCTCACAGAGGTACGTTTCGCATGAACATCATTGAAGCGCGAATCCGTTTTACTTCTCAAGGCTGACAAGTCGCTCGACATGCTTGAGCTTTCGTTACTTTTTGTTTCCATGGTGCCGGCAAGTTCAACCTTCAAGTTGATACCACTATCAGTGAGGGCGCGATTCGTATCAGCAATACCTTTTTGGATCAGGGCGACGATTGCCGTTGTTCCACCTTGATTGATACGCGCACGCGGAGTGTAGGCACCAAGAACTCTTACAACTGGTGTCGCAAGTGGGCTTGCTTTGCCTTCTGCTGTGGCTTTGATGTCGCCGATTGGGTTTTCGCCTTCGATAGCGGCTTCTTCACGCTCTTCGCATGGTTCTTCTAGATCACCATCTGGAACGCGGATCGCAAAGAGTCCGCTTCCTTTTGCGCGGAGTTCATAGTTTTCGCCTTTTCCATCGCCGTGGCGAACGTCACCGACGAATGCATCGTCGTTCATTACAAGACTGACTTCACTTTCGCTGTCGCCGACGACACGTCCGACAACGACGTAATTGTTATCACCTTTTTTATTCACCTCTTCGAGGATGACTTCAGTAGGGGCCTCGTCTTCTGAGAAGTTCAGGCTAAGGGTTCCGCTTTTGCTATCCAGCGCTTTTTTCAGCGCAGGGAAGTTGACATGGACGTAGCGCACGTCCTTCGCGTTCTCTTGGTCGTCACTCATGATTGAGGCTTGTGGAGAAGACGCTGTACTGAAGATTTCTTCATTTGAACTGGTCTTTTGAGACGGGTTCGAAGTGTTCGAGGGGCTCCCACACCCTTGAAGTGAGAAAATGAATCCGAGACAAACTGCTGTTGTTGTGAAGAACTTTTGTGTTTTCATGCACACAGTAGTTACTAAAGGATGCCAAAAATCCAAAACCTCAAAATGTACTTTTAGGCAAAGGTCGGGTCTTGAAAAGCTCTACTGTGCTTGATTTCGAGTTCAGCAGCTGAGTGATGATAAAGTAAAACCTAATCATCGAAGAGAGGATGATTTCGTGACATTGATGCGCACATTTCTTGTCCTGATCTTCATCATCTTTCGAGCTGAGATGGCTCTCGCCATGAGCACGAAAGTCACAATGGAATCACAGAACTTCCTCACAAAACCTCCAGTACCGGTTGAGCAAGGCGAATTGCTTCTCAAGGCAGAGCTCGAACATCGTTTTAAGCCCACGTCCGTTTTCAGTTTCCAATTCCATCCATATATAGAGGTGAGCAGTCTTCCGGATTCTCGTAGTCAGCAAGTCTTGTTCGATCCACGCGAAATCTACGGGGAAGCCTACTTCTTCAATAACTTCATTCGAGTCGGCTATATGACATTGAAGTGGGAAGGAACCGACGGTGTTAATCCAATGGATATCGCCACGATGAAAAACTGGAGCGACCCCATTGCCTCCCAGACACTCGCCTCGGCTGGAGTCCAAATCGGACGGTCGGCCGATTGGTACGATGTTGAAGCCGCGTGGATCCCAGATCAAACACAATCTACCTTGCCGGGAGTGAAGAGTGCTTGGCTTCCAAGAAGACTTTCGTTTCCGCTACGTTCTGACGATATCGAGCTCAAGCTTCCCGAAAACATTGAGTATCGATATGGAGATCGGCGAGAGCTCGACGATGCCAGTTTGAATGCTTATGCCTCTCGAATCCAAATTCGCGGAGATATCGGTGACGCAGCCGTCGGATTTTATGAAGGAATGGCAGACACGCCGATTCTCAAACCCACGCTCAATGTGACACCGATCGACGTCACTCCAGGGAAACAAATCTATCGGCTGCTTTCGCCAGCCGAGATAACGCCGATTGATTTTCGTGTTCGCACAGTCTCAGGTCTCGTCTCGACGACTTTGGGCGATTGGATATTCAGAATTGCCGCGCGCTACGATCAGCCTCTGGGCGACCATAAAGAGCTTTCGAGCTGGTCTCAGGCGACCGTCGCCGGAGTCGAAAGAACATTTCTCATCGGTAGCAATGCTTTGACGGGAGTTTTGCAGTGGTCGATGGTTCATCATCCGGAAGGCGTCGGCCTTCTTTCCATCGCTGATATCTTCGATAAAAGCGTTCTCTACGGCCTTCGCGTGCCTATGGGCGAATCTTGGCTCGTCTTCGTGTCGGGCTTTTATAGCACCATCGATCAATCCACTTACGAGAAGATCGAGATTGGCTACCGATTCAATGATCACTGGCGAATTGATGCCGGAGTCGAGCTGATCGACGGCCCCGGTGAATCACTATTGGGTATCTACGGACAGAATGATCGCGCGACGATCGCCGTCAGCGCATTTTTCTAGGGCTGAGCAAGGGAGACATAGAAAACTCTGCCGTCGATCCAAGTCATCGCTTCGACTCGATATTTGCCGCCATATCCAAGATCGATCTCTGGCCATACTACTTTTCCTGAAAGAGCCATTTGATTTCCATTCAAGGCTTTCAAGACTGTCGAGCCGGGTGGTTTGCCGGACTTTTTGAAACGCGAGCGATATTCAGCACCGTAGTCGATCGATGCTTCGGTTTTATCAAACGATGTCGAGTACTCCAGCGCTCCGTTTTTCAAGTCGAATGCAACTGAAGCTTGAGTTGATCCCTGTGCTGTCACGTAGTTCCACCATTGTCCGTCTCGATAAGATTGAAGAACGGCGTTGAGTGGAAGGCTTGTTGAGAATCGATTGGCTCCAGATTTTGAGAGCTTCAATTTCAGAGGATTGAAGAGTCTTAAATAGAATGGATAGTTTTTCGGGTAGTTCCAGAGATCCTGCCATACGAAAAACTGAAGAAAACGAGACTTCATCAGCGAAGCGAAGGCATCGATCTTATGAAGTTCGAGAGAGAAATAGGTCGGTTGCTGTTCGAGCTCCTTCTGAATGAAGAATTCCAGAACTGAAATGTCGCCAATGAGTACCGGTTTATCATTAGGGAGTGTCGATGCATTTAACAAAACATCAGATCCTGGCGCCGAAGACTGACTGTCGAGTTCGAGGCTGAGCGTGATTCCAGTCGGCTGGGGATTTAAGCGACCGATCGATACTTCAATGGTCGATTTCCCAAGTTGAAGAGTGAGTGGTGTTTTCAGTCTATTGAATAGACTGGCTGCCTGATTCTTCAAGTACGAAGAAAGGAAGGCAGTAAAGTACGGTTTGAATACTTCGGGTTTATCAAACTGTTTTCGAATCTCATCCTGCAAAATCGTATCGATTCCCGAGGGGCCTTCACAAGAAAACGGGGCGAGCGTCCAGCTTCCTGTGCTCCAATCGAGATCGAGTTTCGAGATGGATGTTTTCGGTGTCTCTGCCGTCCAATCAAATGCAACAATACTGCTGAGACCAATTTTGCTTTGATGCAACTGAATGGGCCCACAGCTCGCTTTCAAATGAACACGAATAACGGCTCCGTTGATTTCGCGCTCGATAATTTGATCGACGCTGACTTTTTCGATACCGACAGCGAGGGTCGAGCTAGACAAATTTATGGATGCGCCCGTCTCATTTACGATCGCTTGATCGATCGACGGTTTTGCGACAAATAAAATCCGCGAGAGGTGTAAATGGAGTCCAGCGACTTCAAGTTGTTCACTCTCGATCGTCTTCTGAATGCTTGAATTGTTAGATTCGGCAATCGTTCTCAGTCGCTCTGACAGCAGGTTCCATGGAATGTGCATTTGAAGGCTTGTCGCAGAATTTTCTCTCGCCGAGACAGTTTGTCCAAGGCAAAGGACCATAAAGAGAGTCCAGATAAGAACCGACTTGAGTTTTATGCGCGGCGAAGTTTTCATTATCGTTCTCCCAAAAACAAATCGGCCGTGTGGTCCAGATCGATGAGGCGAATCGAAGTGCGTGAGGTAAATCAAATGATGTTCAAACGACTCAGCTTTGTTGGAGCAACCGTGCTTCTTGCTATCGTCGTACTTTGTGCGTCTCAGATTCCAGAGCTTAGCACGCAATATTCGATGCGACAGTTTTTTCCGAAGGATCATCCAGTTCTGAAGATTAATGACGAAGTTCAAAACACTTTCGATCTTCATTCTACGCCGATGTTTTTCGCTCTAGTTAGTTTGCCGGAGTCGGAACACGGGACATGGATTCAAAAAAAGAATCTTTTGAATTTGGCAAACTTAACGACAGCGATGAGAGATCTCTCGCATGTGAAAGCGGCGCATTCACTCGCTTCACTTGATATTGCTGTTCATCTTGATGACGAACTTCGAGTGGGTACTTTGCTCGAGACTGTTCCGGAAACCGAATGGAGCAACACAGTTGCTGGACTTCCTTTATTGAAGTCACAATTTCTTTCAACGGATGAACGATCGGTTCTCATCGCGATCGAACCCGACACGACAGACACTCATGCTCTTACAGATCTGCGTAATGAACTCGATAGCGTTCTGCAAGACAAGGCGGGCGGTCTTGATGGCAGATTGGCTGGAATTCCGGCGCTGCAACTTCGCCTCTCTGAAAAGCTGCAAAGTGAAGTCGGAATCTTCTTTGGCTTTAGTCTGCTGATCTTCGTGCTGATGTTCTTTCTCTTCTACAAGAACGTTTCATCGGTTGTCTTTGCGGCCATCGGTCTCATTGCGTCGAATGCTGTCGTTCTTGGAGTATTGGCTGAGCTTCGGATTGCATTCTCAGTTCTTTTGTCGACTCTGCCGGTGATTGTGAGTATCGCTTTTACATCGCTCGCGATTCACACGCTTCATCTGTTCGCCGACCGATTGGCGGAAACGAAAGGTGAACTCACTTCTGACGAAAGATGGAGAATAGCGTTTCGTACTCTCAAAGAAATATTTCTCGCTAATCTTCTTGGTAGTACTACGACAGCAGTCGGTTTTGCAATGCTTGCGACGGCTCCCATTCCGGCTTTGCGTGAGTACGCTGGTGTCGTGGCCGCAAGCGTGATGCTGACATGGTTCGTGACCCAGCTTTTAATGGTTGTTTCAATGGGGTGGATTCAGCCGGAGCAGCGTTCATGGATGCGCTCTCGCGCTTGGTGGACAGTGCCAATCACACGCCGAGCGGTTCCGATCTTCATTGCCGTTTTGTTCGTGTGCTTTGTTATGACTGGGATTTCGTCGCAGCTCTGTTTTTCCTCGCGGCTTTTTGATGATTTGCCGAAAGGCGAGGACGTAAGAGACGCAATGACAGAGATCGACGAGCGATTCGGCGGTACCGTAGCGCTCGATCTTGTTATCGATTCGAAGGAAAAGGACTACTGGAAGGAGCCTCGGTCTATCGCCTCGCTTGGCGTCGCGGTGGAAAAGCTCCGTTCAAATTCTGAAATCGGGGCGGTTTTAGGTATTTCTGATTTCATGGGCGCAAAAACGCCAGAAACGCGAGAAGGTGTTGCAGAAACATTCTTCCTGTATTCGATGTCTCCAGCTGATCCAATGCGAAACTTTGTCGACAATGAATTCCGAAAGACGCGAGTTTCATTGCGATTGCGGGATGTGCCTTCTGATCAGATTGAAACCATTCGATCGAGCGCTCTTGCCACTGTCGCTAAAGAGTTTCCGAATGCAGAAATCACGGAGACGGGTCTCGCAGTCAATAGTCATACAATCAATCAAGAAGTCGCCAAAGAACTTGTCTTTGGGTTTTGGCAATCATTGGCAGTTATCGGTCTTCTTTTGGTCTTGGTTTTTGGTTCGATGCGCTGGGCATTCGTGGCCTGCATTCCGAATCTAATTCCTCCGGCCATTCTCGCTGGAGCGCTTGCGATCGCCCAGACTCCAGTCAAGCCCTCAGTCGCTTTGATCTTCTCGATTGCTCTTGGACTCGCATTCAATAACACCGTTTATTTGTTAACGAGACTTCGTCGTTTTCAAAAAGAAAAGAATCTCTCGTTCCTTCCACTCAGACGCACGCTTCTTGAAGAGGGAAATCCTTGTCTTTCTGAAAGCGTTCTCATGTTCGCAGGCTTTTTGATATTCTTGGCATCTGACTTTCAACTCAATCAAACCCTAGGAGCATATATGGTGTTATCGATCGTCGCAGGAGCTCTAGGTGATCTCGTCTTTTTACCAGCCATGCTAAAAATTTTCCCTCGGATGGTGGTTCAGGTCGCAGATAGGTCCGGTCATCCAATCGGAAAGAGAGCGATGGCCGCTTCGATTGCGGCCATCGTATTTATCACGTTTGGATCAGCAAGGGCGGGTGCAGACGAGGCGAAGATTCTCCTCAAACAAGCGCAAACCTCACTCGAAGCTCGGTCCGATGAAGCGACAGTCAGCTTAAAGATCATTGAAGCCAATGGCGATGAAAAAGTCCGCGAAATGCAGCTTCGATCGATGCGTTCTGATGACTCCTATCAAGCGCTTGTTCGTATTGAGTCTCCTGCAGATATCAAAGGAACGGCATTGCTTGCGGAAGTAAAGAATGGAGCAGAAGAACAATGGCTGTATCTTCCGTCGACGAAACAGGTCCGTCGCGTCGTGAGTGGAAACAAATCAGCAGGAGTTCTTGGTTCAGAGCTGAGTCCAGAGGACCTCAATTCTGAAGCTTTAAAAGGTGCATCCGCAAAGCTAGTAAAAAAATCAGATAAGTATGCATGGATTGAAGTAAAGCCGGCGGCGAACAATAGCGAATACACCAAGGTCGTATTGGTACTTCAACTGGATAAACATGTACCGGCTCAAATGGATTATTACGTTGGATCAAAAATAAAAAAGAAGGTCTTCTTTAAAGACTACGTCGTAGTGAACAAAATCAGTCGGGCTCGCAAGATCGTTGTTCAGAATCTTCTGAATAAGAGGTCGACTGAAGTCGTCTTGAGCTCGATTAAAGTCAACGGTCGTTTGGACTCTGGTGACTTCACTGTTGCTGCGCTCAAACGGGGCAACTGATCTTCTTAGATCCGTTTATCTTCAATGTCTCAAAGTGAGAATTCCCCTACGGGAATTCGCAAAGATCCGTAACGACGAGTTTATGATAACGTTCATGACGAAAGTATTCTTGTTCGTAGCGGCCCTGTTTTTTGTCGTAGCGTCGAATGCAGGAAATCTTCCGGAATCGACATTTCCGAAAATGGTTTCAGTTCAACTCAAAGACGGTGATGGATCAGAGCTCGGTTATAGTCTGATCGACGAAGCGGGATTTGGGATGATTCGCAAAGGAATTTATTGGAGCACTGTCGAGAAGAAGAAGGGTGTCTATGACTTCTCCTTTTACAACGGAACCTTCTCAAGAGCCGCACAGCGAGGGATGACAGTTATCATCACTTTGTATTCGAACAATGCTTTATACGGAGCTGGTGGTACTCCGGGAATCACGACAGAAGTGGGTCGCCAAGGCTTCGCAAAGTTCGCAGCAGCAGCGGTGAAGCACTATCAGGGAATGAACGTCATCTTTGAAATCTGGAACGAGCCGAACCTAAAGGCATTTTGGCATACGCCGAGTAACTCGGATGCGATCGCTGATGAGTACACAGCTCTTGTAAAAGCGGTTGTCCCGGCGATGAGAGCAGCTGATCCAAATGTCTATATCGTGGCGGGCTCGATTTCGTCTTTGTGGTCGGCATCCTTCGCATGGTTTGACCGTTGTATTCAGCAGGGTCTTTTGAAAACCGATATTGATGGCATTTCGGTCCATCCTTACGGATTCAATTGGCCTGAGCTGTCGATGAGCGGTGGATACGCAGTGATTCGCAAAAAGTTGGATGATGCCGGTGCGAAGTCGCTTCGGATCGTCAATTCAGAAGTGGGATACGACACTGCATGGATAGCAAAGCGACAAGGCTTCAACGAGGCTGAATCTCTCGATGTTCAAGGCTGGATGCTCGTACGACAACAGATGGTCGATCTGATGAGCAACATCGGAATTTCAAATTGGTATGAATTTAGAGAAGGAACTATCTGGGGTGTGGTCGACAAGGAATTCGATCCACGACCAGCGTTCGATGCCGCGAAGACTATGACCCAGCAGCTGAATGGCTACAAGTTCAATAAGAAGCTCGCAACATCATCGGCTTTTGACTACGTTTTGTCCTTCAAAAATGCTTTAGGGAAAGAGAAGCTTGTCGTTTGGACAACAGGCGACAACGCAATGCCGGCGCTCCATCGTCGACCGACGCCACATGATCTCGTGATCCCTGTTAGCGGTACCGGCACGGTTGGTGTCGTTAACGTCTTCGGAGGAAAAGGCAATATCTCTGCCGCGAGTGGGAAACTCAAAGTCTTCGTCGAAGGCGGTCCGAAGTATCTCGACCTTTCGAAACTTGTTGCGACGGCGCCGACACCAACACCTTCACCGACGCCAACGACAGGCTTAAAGAATGTCGCACAAGGTAAAGTGGTCACGGTCAGCTCTGGATCTGGCGCTGCAAAACTTGTCGATGGAAATGTCGTCAGCAATACCAGTCGCTGGATGTCAGATTCGACGAAGCCATATCCCCAGAATGTCGTGATCGATCTGAAGGGATCGTTTGTCATTTCGGAGATTCGCTACCTTCAGTTCGCTGCGCGGACAACGGACTACAAAATAGAAATCTGGGACGGCAAAGTTTGGAAAACAGCAGCGACGGTAACAGGTAACACTGCTCTCGATATCAAAAGGCCCATCGCTGCGATGACTGGAAGCAAGGTTCGCTTCACGGTTCTCAAGGGCAGCTCGTATCAAAAAGTCTTTGAGTTGCAAGTCCTCGGAAAATGATGGCCCAAGCGCCCTTTTGCGTGTCAGCATGGGGGCATGCGAAATACGCAAAGTAAATTCGTTGGTCTACTCGCTATACTCGCGATTGTCTGTGCAGCAGAGAAAAGCTTGGCTCGCTCGTTGGATCTCTTGAATGCTATTGAAGTGGCTCTAGAGAACTCGCCATCCTATAAGTCTGCGCGCCTCAGCGTGGATTTGGCCCAAAAAGAAGTGTTGAATGCCCGGGCTGCCTATTTTCCGAGCCTTGATTTTTCAGCTGAGCAAGGTGTTGAGCAAGATCCACTGGATGATTCCAGTACCAGTCGCGCCGATCTGTTTAGTTCATTGAATTTGGGATTAACAGAGCAGCTCTATGACAATGGGCGGCAGCAAATTCGTTCTAACTTGGCCGCGCTGAAATACAAGACAGCTGAACTCGAATTTCGACGAATCAAAGAAGAAATCGTTCTCCGAATTTCCGGAGCCTATCTCGACTATTCGTTGGCGGTAAGAACTTTGGATGCTGAACGAGAGCAGGCGAAACTTCTCGAAACACAAGTGCGTACGACGTCGTCACGATATCGTCAGGGTTTGACTCGAGAAACTGATTTCCTGCTGATTCAGGCCCAGCAGCGACGCGCCGACGTTGCGGTCTTAGCTGCTGAGCAAAAATTGAAAACAACCCGGCTTGATTTGATCGAAATTTTGGGGATTCCGAAAGATCTCATCGAATCCGATGCGATTCAATTGATCGTGTTACCTCTCGATGCTGTGAATGTTTCGGTGCCAAGTAAACCTGTATACGAATCCACGTGGCCTTATCTCGAAGCTGATCTAGCGATCCAAATCAGTGATGCCGAAGTCGATTTGGTCAAAGCCGAAAGCGGTCTCAGGATCGAGGCGACTGCCGGTGGCGAATATGTTTTGCAAAACTATCTTCGAGATTCATCAACACCGGCAGTCGAAGATGGCTTCGGGTGGAAAGCACTTCTCGTTTTGAAGGCGAATCTGTGGGATTGGGGCACACGTCGTAGAAACGTCGAGATCGCGACTGGTGAAAAACGCATAACTGAGTATCGATATCAAACTGAACAGCTTGCAGTTTTGAGCGAACTTGAACAACTCATGTTGGAAGTTCGCATCGGAAATGAGCTCTTAAAAGCGGCGCGAGATCTACTGCATATTCAGAATCGCGCGACTCAGATGGTGCAAAATGATTATCGTGTCGGAAGAACCAAGTATCTGGATCTCGTCACATCAGTTTCCGATTTAACTCGCGCGCAAATCGGCGTCGCAGCTCAGTCATCCTCACTTCTTCGTTCTATCTATCGATTCCGTTATCTTCATGGGGATTTGTATGAATCGCTTCGGCATTAGGCAAACTGCGATCCTTGTCATCCCGATTCTTGTGGTCGCGGCAGTGTGGTTCTTCTCGGGCCAAACGAGTTCTTCGCGGGGTTCCGAGCGCGTCGGAACTGTAGCAAAAGGCGAAGTCGCTCAGAGAGTGACTATTGCCGGAAATGTGATTCCTGAAAGACGGACGATCATCATCGCGCCGTATGAAGGCTATATCCAAAAGCTCTTCGTCAAAGTCGGAGATAAGGTGAAGGCTGGAGATCCGATCGTTATGGTTGCCGTGTCCTTGACGACGCCAGAAAGAATTTTCCCTGTACGGGCTCCTTATGCTGGAACAGTCGTGCAAGTTCCGAAGTTCGAGGGCGAGTTCGTGAAAACAGATCCTGCCCAATTCATTGCGCGAATCGATGACCTCAGTCG
>DATLHP010000194.1:0-4731 GCA_035539835.1 Bdellovibrionales bacterium | reverse complement strand
CTTCCGATCACAGGTGATTTGAAATTCGGCGCCCGCCATATCTGGGCCGGACAAATCGAAGCGATCCTCAACGCGATTCCGGGAAAGAAAATTCTCTACACGTTCTCGATGCCATCAACAGCGGCGTTCGAAGCCATTGCTAATCGCAAAGCTGAGGACATCTCTGCTTGGGTTTGCGACGGTGGTCCCTTTGGACAAATATTACGTTGCACTTGGAATCTTCTGACTCACGAGCAAAAAATCGAGAGCAAAATTCTTCGCGCGGCTTCTACGGGTCTTTCTTACTTCTTCTTCGGTCTGGGACTCGAAAAACAAGTTCAACAGTGGTCACGATCGCTTCCGAAAGACTTTCCCATTTTTTCGATTCGGGGCGAAAAGGATCCACTCGTTCCACCTTCGGCCATCGAAGATATGTTCGCTGAAGCCGATCAAGTCGATTTGAAGGTGCTCACGCTACCTGACGGCGGACATCTCGACGGACTCAAGAATTTTCCTGATCTCTACAAGCCCGCAGTTGAACGATTCCTCAAGCGCTCCGCAAAACCGGTTTAAGTCCCGCGTCATCAGCCAGCGGCGCTATACCTCTCTACAACAAACAGTCGTTGCCTGAACAAAGACGAAACCTATTTAATCCACTCAATGTTCAATTTGAAATCGGGGGTTTTATGAAATCGCTCTTTCTCGCGTTCGGCTTGCTCTTCTCCGCTCACGCGTTCGCATTCCCTCAACAGGCCACTCTCAACGGCCAGATCGTCTTCGGACAAAAAGGCACGAAAGAAGTCACTGTCGAACTCAAACTGGATAAGTTGAAAACAGATAAAGCGAAATACAAAGGCGACGTGTATTACATGGCTGGCGGCAAACAAATGAAGCGCAGCCTAAGCCTCGAGGTCGACCTCAAAGACGGCGAGACATCAGGTAAGACGTCTGGCTTTCGATACTACAGATTCTCAGGGCCAGCGATTTCGCTCGAATCGGGAAGCCTCGTTGAACTCGAAGTTCTCGAATACGAACTCGGTGACTACATCTGCACAGGATCACCACGTGAGCGCTGCCGCCGACGACCGGATCACGTCGTAGACCAAGCAGTCCTAACAGCGATTGTCGAATAACTCAGAGACGGATGGCGACGGTCAGCCCTTCGGCCGTCGGCACGATCGTCGAAAAATACTTCGATGAATCTGCGATCTTCTGATTGAAGCTCCGCATGACACTGTACTGACGATTCGAAAGAGCTTCAGGCTTCTCATCGGGAATGACGTTTCCACCGAGGAGCGTGTTGTCGGCGATGATCAGTCCACCTTTGCGAACGTTCTTGGTGGCCCACTCAAGATACTCTTCATACGAAGTTTTATTCGCGTCGATGAAAACCATGTCGAATGGGCCTTCGCTTGCGAGCTTCTCAAGTTCGTCGATGGCCTCGCCTTCGTGAAGTTTCACGCGGTCTGCGACGCCACATTCTTCGAACGCTTTTTTTGCCATCCGACTCGCATCATGATCGCGCTCAATCGTGTGAAGGATGCCTCCGGCAGGCAAAGCCCGTGCGATCCAAACACCCGAGTAACCAAAAAGCGTTCCGATCTCAACGGCCTTAGAGACCCCAGCCATTTTCATGAAAAGCTGAAGCATCCGACCCTCGTTGGATCCGATATTGATCCCCCATCGATCAGCACTCACAAGGCGTTCTTTGACAGCCTCAAGGCATGCGTCTTCGGCTGGATAGAGAGAGCTAATGTACTTATCTTTCGGACTCAATTCGGATGTGCGCATAACCCATTGTCTGCCTCAAAGGGCGGGTGAATACAACGCACCTAGCGGCGTGGGTAGTTTTCTCTCAAATAGTTTGCGAGCGCACGAAGATCGAGAACCCGCCCCTGATCGACAACAGAACTCATACGTCCATCATTGCGCGCCCCGTTTTTCATGATCGCTTCGACTCGCGCAGGCGATACCGAGTATCCATACGCTTTCAGCCATGTCACCACGAGCGCAGCTGTCCCGCTCACGACGGGTGCAGCCATCGATGTGCCAGCAAGATATCCATATGTATTTTTTGGCGTCGACGAAAGAAGCCCTGTCAGCCGCCCCTGTGAAGTGAATGCGCCGGGCGCCGACAACTCGACAAGACGTACGCTGTAGTTTGAAAACAAACTAAAGTTTGAATCGAAGGTGTCGACCGATCCGATCGTAATCATTCCGTCTATTCCCCGTCCGTACACGGCCGGGGAAACGAAATCAAAACTCGATGGATTGTCACAGATTTCGACTCCTTCATTGCCACTGGCAGCGATAATGAAGCTGCCTTTGCGAACCGCGTAGCTTAAAACCGAACGCATCGTGCGCGAATACTCGCGACCGCCGAGACTGAGATTGATGATATCCACCCGCTGATCGGCCGCGTAGCGAATGGCGTTCTCGAGAATCGAACTTCGAGTGATTCCGTTGCCTCCAAAAACATTCAGCGACATCAGTTTCGCGAGGCCATCAACTCCCGCTCCGCCCACACCATTATCAAATCTTCCTGCCGCTAAACCCGCGACATGTGTGCCGTGCTTGTTATCGGGCCAATCACCTTCAGGACCAGTGTTCGATGATTTGCTTGAAAAGTTGTATCCATCGAAATCGTCGATATACCCGTTGCGGTCGTCGTCGATGCCGTTGTTGGCGACCTCTTGACGGTTGGTCCACCGATTGAGCCTTAGATCTTCGTGTCTAAAGTCGACGCCTGTATCAATGATCGCAATCGAAACCTGAGGCCGAACGAGCATCGGAATTTTGAATGCTTCCATCGCATCCGCAAATCCGATCCAGTCGAGATGGGATTGTTCTTTCACTGCCGGATCGCCTGAGCGAGAAAAAGTTTCGAAACGACCATCTGGTGAAACGAGATCAATACACGGCTCGTCCTCAACGGTCTCTTGAAGCTTCAGGAAATCCCAATCTCTTTCCAGCCTCCACTGAAACGACCGCTGCTCGCGCCATGCTGCCCATTGATGCACCTCTTTCTTCAGTGATTTCAGCCACTGAAGGCTTCGCGGTCCCTTTTTTGGATCGCGCATACAGCCAAGATCCACCAGGACATTGAGTTCCGTGCCCTTTGTTAAGACCGGGGACCCCGAAGGCTGTATCGGAAGGCCCTTGAATTCATGCAGCGACAGCTTTTTTTCATGAACTCGGCTTCCTGCTCCAACTCCGAAAGTCTCCGCAGGAGGAATACACTCTATGGGCGATGCAAAGGCTTGAGCTGAAAGAAGAACGAAAAGGCCGACGATCGCGAGAGAGGCTCTGGGCGGGGTTTTTTTCGGTAGGCTATCCACGTTCTTCGCTCCTTCTGGTTAACATCCGATAACGGAACGGAAACTATTGAGATCCTTAGTGGTTTTTCAGCCTTCTATTCCCGTCCAGGGGAGGAGATGAAATTGACATCCTGCCGGCATAACACTACACAACCGTGGAGCTTAAAAGCGCCCAACCACCGCTGTGAAGGGGATCAGAATGTTGTCCGCAAAACTACATACGGCCGCTATGAATACTGCCCGAAATCTCAAATTCGTAACTCTCGCCATGGTGCTTCTCGCCTTTGGCTTCACGGGTTGCTCGAAATGCTCGCGTTCAGTCGATGAAAAAGACACGACGCTCAATGTTTACTCGCCAGTGAACATTAAGGGTATGGATCCGATCCGTGCCGATGACCTCTACTCTTCGACGGTCATTCAGCAGGTCTTCGATGGACTTCTTCAGTATCACTATCTCAAGCGCCCGCTTGAACTTGAGCCAGCACTCGCTGACGGAATGCCGACCGTTTCTAACAACGGCCTCACTCACACCTTCAAAATCAAAAAAGGCGTTAAGTTCCACGACAATGCCTGCTTCCCAGAAGGCAAAGGTCGCGAGCTTGTTGCACAAGATTTCGTATACAGCTTCAAGCGCCTTGCTGATCCTAAGAATGCGAGCCAAGGCTTTTGGATCTTCGATGGATACATCAAAGGTTTGAATGAGTGGGCTGACGCGATGAAAACTGGAAAAGCGACGTACGACACCGCAATCGCTGGTCTCGAAACTCCAGATTCACACACACTCGTGATTCACCTCACGAAGCCTTACTACCAACTCTACTACGTTCTCGCGATGGGCTTCGCTGCTGCGATTCCAAAAGAAGCGATCGACAAGTACGGCGAAGAATTCTTGAACAACCCGGTCGGCACTGGCCCATACATGCTCAAGAACGCTTCAGACTGGGTTCGTAACTCGAAGCTCACTCTGCAACGCAACCCGACCTACCGCGAAGAGCTCTACCCTTCAGAAGGTGAAGAGGGAGACAAAGAAGCAGGACTTCTCGCAGACGCTGGCAAAAAACTTCCATTCGCTGACACTGTCGTCTTCAACGAAATCATCGAGAGCCAACCGCGTTTCCAGAACTTCATGAAAGGAAAGCTCGAATTCCTCGAAATTCCTAAAGACAACTTCGAAACGGTCGTCACGAAAGAAGACCGCAACAAACTTCAGCCAGATCTCGTGAACAAGGGCATTCGCCTCAGCATCACTCCGAACGTCGACATCACATACATCGGCTTCAACATGCGAGATCCAATTCTTGGTAAGAGCAAAGCGATTCGTCACGCTCTCACTCTTTCGCAAGACACGAAGACTTTGATCGACAAATTCTACAATGGTCGCGGCATTATCGCGCAAAGCCCGATCCCGCCAGGAATCTCTGGCTACGATCCCGCG
>DATLHP010000193.1:0-3077 GCA_035539835.1 Bdellovibrionales bacterium | reverse complement strand
CAAAAGAGGAGTTCATGATTTGTTTCAACTCATTCATCGCGAAGTCTCCGAACAATAGTGCCGATAGAATTTTTTGTAATTCGGATCGATTTTCTTTCCGGGTACAAACATCCGCCCCAGCGACGTCATCTTGCCGTATAGAACAGCGTGACTATCGAGAAGTGGCGTAAATCCCCTGAAGTTTGGAGTATCCTCAACCAACAGGGATCTGACAATCTCTGATCCAGCCTCGATACTGAAGGCCGTCGAATAATGTTCCGCACGAATTGAACGGTCTAAGTTGGTTTGATTTATCGATTGCCGATAAAAACTCTGAAGGTCCGCGCCGAATGTTTTGGTTTCAATTGTGGCACCCGTTGGCGACAGGCGCACCGGAAGCAATCGAACAGACGAATCCAGTGCAAAGCCTGCAAAACCGCCCCAATCCGAAATCAACGCTGGCACCCCGCAACATAGGGCTTCAATCGGCGACATGCCGTAGTCTTCGTCGTGGTGAGTGCTCAAGCTCACAAAAAGGTCTGAGGCGTTGTATAGCTCCCGCAGCTCAGGCTTCCCGAGTTGACCGATGTACTCGACTCGAGCACGGAGAGCCTCGGGCAAGTTCTCTAATAGTTTAACATAGCCACCGTAATAGGAATTCGGTGTCTGATGGAGACCGAAGAAAGGGTGACCCATATCGTCGAAACTACCTGCCAAAAGAAATCGGAACGGAATTTTCTCTTTCGATGCGTTCTGAGCAACTTCCCAGATCGTCCTTAGGATGTTCTTCTGCGCCGATAGCCGACCGGTATAGACAATCAAAAATTCATCAGACGACCGTACGAAACGCGCTCGCATCTCTGCTCGAAGTTTTGAATCAAAACTAAATTCATTTCTAGAGATGGGAAATGGGCAAACCGAAGTACGCTGCTCTCCACCAACAACAAATTCTGCAATCAGTTGTCTTTGCCGAGGCGAAGCACAAACGAACTGAACTCTTTTGTGACGAAGAAGTCTCTGTGCCGCTTTCCACTTCGGTGTGTTGAGCGTGAAGTCGCCATACACGTGAAAAATCAGGGTTGGCCAAGAGCGTCTGCCGTACACAGAGTCCAACGCAATAAAAAAATCCAGCGGATGCTTTTGGTGATCGAGAAAGATTAAGTGCGACGGAGCTTTCTCAAAGACTTCCATCGCCGCTTTTAGGACGTCGACGCTTGAAGAGTCTTTTCCGTATTCGATCGTTTCAACGATCTCGCCATAGGCGTGACGATACGCACTAACCAGATTCGGCATGATGGTCAGACAGCTGCCCCAATTGGAGCTACTTCGAGGTTCAAGCAGAATCGGTTTAAGCAAAGCCATCGCTAGATGTTTTTGAACGAATCCGCTGCAAATTCAAGTGCGCATTTGGTGGTTTTCAAGCGGGCTATTCCCCGGCATGATTCTTCTATGGCGGCCACCGCGCAAGTATCCTGGACACAAATACGTACTCTGACCTCAGCGAGTATTCGCTCACGCTATCGTAATACGTGGGCAGGATTGCTTTGGGTAATTTTGAGCCCGGTTCTGATGTTTTCAGCGCAGTCCTATGCCTTCAAGACAATCATGAAAATCCATTTTGAGAATTACCCACTGTTTCTATTGATCGGCCTGTTGCCTTGGATCTTTATGACGCAGTCGCTGAGCATGTGTACCACGCTCTTTGCAAGCCAAGCGCGAATGCTCAAGTCCTTCCCCATTCATCCTCTGGTTTTGCTACTGTCCGTTTTGATCGACAATTTTGTGAACTTCTCTATCTCGTTTGTTCTCATCCTGGGGGCTCTCCTCGTCTTTATGAACGGAGCTTTGCCGCATAATCTTTGGTTGTTGCCGATTCCGCTTTTGAGCGTTTTCATGGCGACATGCGGTCTCACCTGGATTTTTGCGACGTCGCAGGTCTTTTTCTACGATTTGAAGTTCATTCTCGATTTCGTAATGTCTGTCGCATTCTTTCTCACTCCTATCGCCTATCCCGTTCAATTCGTGGGGCCAGAACATATGTGGATCGTTGACGTCAATCCGTTTGCGATTCTCTTAGCGCCGATCCAAGCTCTCTCAGGGGAGATTCTGCCAGATAACTATGGCTTCTTGTTGGCGCGATCATTTCTTCTTGCAATCAGCCTTCTCGCAATGGCCGCTCTCTATTGGAGAAGTCGGCGAAACATGATCTACTTCCGTTTATAGGTAACGATGGAAATCATCGCAGAGATCAACAAAATGAGTCTCGTTTTTCCGTTGAAGTTTCGGCAGGCCGCAACTTTGCGCGATGTCTTTGTCCAAGCGGTCATGAAACCGATCGATACCCTATTCAAGGCTCCTCAATATCTCGAAATCATTCGCGACCTAGATCTCAAAATTGTTCGTGGCGACCGTGTCGCTCTGATCGGTGTCAACGGCGTCGGAAAAACAACCCTTTGTCGTACAATCGCTGGCATCTATCGCCCGAACCGCGGTTCGATCAAAATCAACGGAAACGTTCGCGCGATTTTTGACACGAGCGTCGGTATTTTTCCAGAGCTCACGGGTCGAGAGAACGCACATATTCTTACGAATTTCTTGTTTCCAAATCTCGAACGACGCGAGGAACGCGTTCAAGAGGCTCTCGAGTTCACAGAACTTGGCAGTTTTCTTGATACTCCATACAAGTTCTATTCGAACGGAATGCAAACACGACTTTGCCTTTCAGTTTTGACGATGGAACCAACCGATCTTCTGATCCTCGACGAGGTTTTCGAAGGCGCAGATCAGTTTTTTAGGGAAAAGATTTCGAATCGTGTCGTCGACATTATCGAAAGATCTGGAGCTGTTATTTTCGTAAGCCACAATGAATCTCAGCTTTTGCGCACCTGTAACCGCGGAATCGTCATTGCAGGCGGAAAAGCCGTCTTCGATGGCAGTGTTGAAGAGGCTCTTGCCATCTATCGAGATGATCACGACCCACGAAAAAAAGTGGTCGCTCAGGCATGAGCACGGCGATTCGAATTTCAATTCTCATTGTGACTCATGGACGCGCGAGGATACTCGACGAAGCCATTCAATCACTTGGGCATTCGGCTAAA
>DATLHP010000192.1:0-3563 GCA_035539835.1 Bdellovibrionales bacterium | reverse complement strand
AGCGTGCAGCTCGTACTACTTTGAAAAAGAAGAAGTCATCTTCACGGGTGATTCGCTTTTCATGCCTGATTACGGAACCGGCCGCTGTGATTTTCCGGGAGCGAGCGCAGAGACACTCTACGACTCGATTCACGCAAAACTTTATGCTCTTCCCGATGCCGTTCGTGGCTTCACTGGTCATGACTATATGCCAAACGGTCGCCAACTCAGATTCATGGCGACCATCGGCGAGCAAAAGACTTCGAATATTCATTTGAAGCAAGAGACGAAGAAGAATGACTTCGTCAAATTCCGCACTGAGCGTGACAAAACTTTGAATGCGCCAAAGTTGCTTTTACCTTCTGTGCAAATCAACATCGACGCCGGTCGATTGCCTGCCGTCCAGAAAAACGGCCGTCGCTACCTCAATATCCCTATCGAATGAATCACTAGAAAAATAAAAAGGGTGACTCGCATGGAGTCACCCTTTCATTGAGCTTACCCAATGGGGAGTACTGCTCAATTATGCTTCTGGAGTTGGTTCTGGTTCTGGAGTCGGCTCTGGAGTTGGTTCCGGAGTCGGCTGTGTATTGTTACCGCCGCCCTGTTTTGGACTTTCTTGCTTAGGGCTTTCTTGTTTTGGCGATTCTTCCTGTTTAGGAGACTCTTCTTGTTTTGGAGTGTCCTGTTTAGGCTCGTCCTGTTTCGGCTCATCTTGTGCAGCTTCGTCTTGCTTTGGCTCTTCTTGTTTCGGCTCGTCTTGAGCTTCATCACCGAAAGCGAGAACAACGGCTTGGCCATTGTCTTCAATAGTCATTGCGTTGATGCGACCGTCAGCCACTTGCGCGTCGACGTGCTCAACACCAGACATCTTGAAGTTCTGCATGCTCGCATCACCGTGAGCAACAGCTACTTTTCCGCCTTCATTTGCGAACTCAACCGTAACTCGTTCTGACATTGCACCATCGACAGACACAGTTTCTTTACTAACAGTCGCTTCTTTAATTGAAGCAAGAGTCGTCGAGTCACCTGCGACGATTCGATCTGACGTTGGAGAAACAGTAACCGAAGCTCGTTGAATCACTTGTTTCGAAATTACCGAGCTACCTGTCGCAGATTCAGGTGCTTGTGTGTCGTTCGATCCCGAAGAGCAAGCGGCGAGGCCGAGTGCAGCGGCGGCAGAAAGAGCCAAACGGATAGTGTTCTTGTGGAATACCATTATTCCCCCTGTGGTTTTAGTTTCAGTCAGCGTTGATTCGATGACTTTGGATTGCCCGCACTAAGAGCAACCAAGATGCCAACTGAAAAAGGGGACACGTGTTGTAGAGAATGCTTACGTTTCGAGACGACGAGAATCACATGCGAAGAATAACGTCCGAGAGAGTTGCCCCATTCGAAACGACCTAAGTGTCTACGAAGCGCCGATACGTTTCGAAAAATGCAGCCGCTGCTTTTGGCAGATTCGCCTGCCAGTCGTTATGAGCATTGTGATCCGATCCATCCGTGATGTACTTCACGCAGGAAAAAGCGATACCTTCGTGCGCGCAAATTTTCGCAAGCGCGTACGCCTCCATGTCGACGATGTCACATGCGACTGGTGGCACTCCTGTTTCAAAGCTGTCGCCTGTCCCACAAATTCCAGTACGAAGCCATGTAAACTTCGGCGCCACACTCAACGTTTTTGGGAGGACATCAAATGGAGTGACCCCATGATCGAGTCCCAGTGCCGTGACGTTCATGTCTCTTTGGACGAAGTGAATGCATTCGATCAACGCATGTGTTTCGAACTTCGAGCTTCCAGCCGTGCCGAAATTCAATACGTGTGTTGGGCTTTCGCCACGCTCCGTTCGCCGAGCAATTTCCTTCATGAGGCGATAGGAGGCGTTCACTTTACCGAGTCCCGTGTAGAGAACATCGATCCCGCTTTTCTCAAAGAGACCTTGTGCTTCGTCCTTCATTGCAATTGCGACGAGATACTTCGACATGAAACACCTTTAGTAATGAATGAGGGCAGGAATGTCTTTTCCACGGAACTTCATCTGATTCAAAAAAGTGAGATTGATAAGCACGCAGACGGATTCAACATGATAGCCAGCCCGCTCACAGAGCTTGATGCCGGCATCAAGCGTTCCGCCCGTCGCCAATACGTCATCGATGACCAATACGTTCCCGTGCCCAGGCCGAATTTCAAGAGTGGCCTTTCCGTACTCGAGTTCGTACGAAAGACTTTGAACCGGAGGCGGAAGCTTTCCTGCCTTACGGAGAGGAACAAATCCCTTTTCGAAACGAGCAGCTAGCGCTGCACCGAGAATGAAGCCGCGCGATTCAATACCAACGATGTGATCAATCTCATGAAGATCAATCAGCGACGCAAAACCGTCGAGTGCTGCGTGAAACACTTTCGGCGATTCGAGAATCGGTGAAATATCACGAAACAAAACGCCTGGAATGGGAAAGTCCGGAATATCGCGGACAAGTTCTTTGAAGTTCATGGATGCAGACAATCTAACGAGGAATGTGGCGTTCGCCAACTCTGTTAGAAATATAGACGCAAGCCTCCGCCAAAACCTTGTCGAAACTCGCTCCCAGAAGGCTGATCTCCACCCTTGAAGTGAAGATACTCATGGCGCCAATAACCGAAGACTCTTAAGAGTGAAAAGTCGATGAAGACGCCGGCCTTGGAATCTTCACCTTCCATTGTGCGATGGCGATCCGACTCGACCGGCAAAAGTCTCTGATAAATGCCTTCGAGCCCAAATGACTTGGCAAGATAGAGGTTGATAGAAACGCCGCCGAATTGGTTTTGAAAAAACTCTGAGTCGGTGTCTTCTTTGAGCGTCGTCCCTCGTAAACCATATTCAAGATTGATATGTGTATCCTGAATCGCCCGACCAAAAAGTCGCAGATTCAGACTTGCTGCCCAATTCGATCGTTTTTCGGAATCAAGATCGTAGCCGCCTTTTAGACCGGCAACCCCTGCGTACGCTGCAAACGCGCCACCATAAACATTGTGATTCTCTGGTGTGGCGTTCGCCTCGCCGTTCGTTTCTCCGTAGTTCACGCCCCGGGCCTCAAGAAAAAACTCATAGTGACTTGAGGTCGAATTCTTTGCGAGCCAGAGATCCATCGCGCGATTTCGTTGCTTCTGCGTAAGCCAATCCGCAAGAGACAAACGAGAACTTTTTTTCTCTTCTTGTTTTTTGACGGCGACTTCGTAGGTTCCTTCGAACTGCGCATTGGCGGTCGATGCTGAAACCACGGTCGCGATCGCGGCAAGAATTCCTGCCCGGATGAAACCAAGCTGTGTCATCTCTCTATTTTAATGGAGCGTCGCGCACAAAGCCCGGCACATAAGACACGTGTCTCGAAAGGAAACACTGCCTCTGTAGAACTTCGACACTTTACCGGGAACGGGACTTCTCGCGACGCCATCACTAGTCCGTGACCTCACGTCCGAAACTCGCGTAGAGTTCTCGCATGAAACCAATTTCTTCTGAAAGCCAAGATCAAATCTTCCGTACCGCTCGCACCCATAAAGCATGGCAGGATCGCCCGCTCGCGCCAGAAATCTTCAAAGACATTTA
>DATLHP010000191.1:0-9783 GCA_035539835.1 Bdellovibrionales bacterium | reverse complement strand
ATCATCATCATGATGAGCATGGCATTGCCGCTTTGGTTGCGTAGAAAGCGGAGTGCGCTGTTCACTCAAATACTCCTTGGCTTCGAACGACAGTTTTGATTTTCAGTGCAGACAGCTTCCAACCATCGATATCTCGTGCCGGACCATTGAGAATGCTCAGTGAGCCTCCAGAGTAACCTTGGTCTCTGTAACCCGAGATAATACCCACACTGAGCATTTTTAGATCTGCGAGACTGGCATTCAAGAAGTCGTCGCTTCCAATTTCTTCATCTGTTCCAGCTCGATTGCCAAGCCATTCGTCGCCACTACCGTCTTCGGTTTCTGTGCATAGTCCATCCGTCGGATTGAAATCGTATCCAAGAGCGGCCTGAAAATCATAAATTTGATCAGCGAGAATTCGATCTTCGCCGGAATTCGCGTCTGTATAGACGAATGAATGAAGTTCGTTGGTGCTAGGTTTTCGATAGAAGGTCCGTACCGAGACTGCTGAGAGAACAGCTCCGGCCCAGTTGATCGGTGGAGCATTGATGAAAGAATCATTTCCACTAGCTGGGCCCGGCGATGCACGCAAAGTGCACGCAGCTTCGTCGATGTTGCTCAAAGCCACTTGTGCATACATTGATGACTTGATCACGATGCCTTGATTCTCAGAGAGGTCGAGATTTTGAAGACAGCAGCCGCCCGAAGAGTTGATCGTCAGATCCCAACCGAGACCAGCAGCCGTTGATGCCGTGACAGTACAGCTCGCTCGATCGCGTGAAGTGAGAATCGTAAGACGATCTGATCCATCACACGCTGGAAAAGGTGAACGGGATGCGCAATTGTCTTCAACCCAGTACGAGTTCAAAGGCGACAGTGCGTTTCCTCCACCCGCTGCGATCTGACGAACGAAGAAATCTTCCAGCAACAAAAAATCGCCTTCGAGACCCATCTTCGCAGTCGACTTTATTTGCATCGATGTTTGCAATGACATCATCTGAATCGCTCCCAGCAAGAGAAGCGAGGCAATCGCAGATGCGATGATGATTTCGACAAGGGTAAAGCCGCGATGATTGTTCAAAATCATTTACCACCCGCATTTGGCGTCGGGGTCGGGGTAGGTGATGGAGTTGGGGTTGGCGATGGAGTCGCCGTCGGCGACGGAGTTGGCGTCGGTGTTGGTTCCGGAGCAAAAGGGACGTATGGCGTCGTCGAAGCCGTCAATGCTGAATTCGACGTAATGAATCGCATGAATGACAGTCTATGCGTCTGCTTATCGTATTCAGAGTTTTGCCAAGATGCCCGTACATCAACTTGATAAATATTTATCGTGTTCGGCGCTAAGCTTACGTTCCACTTGAGTTGAATGGGCCCGTCATTGTCTTTCGCTCCATCTCGATCGTAATTCTGAGCGTGTTCACCCAGTACCAGCGAGCCGTCAGCGCCCGACGTATACATGAGTTGTTCGGTGATTGTTTGAACGAGGGATGCTGCCGTCGTGTCTTTGCTGGATTTCGAGGAAATCTTGGAAGAGAACGCCGACATGTTCATGAAGGCATAACAAAACATAGCCAGCAGACCCGCGGCGAAAACGGCTTCAAGAAGAGAGAATCCCTTTGAATCCAGCCGCTTAGGAATAAGCGATTGCTTTGAGGTTTTCATTCCATCCTTCATGTGGCGACCCTGCATGTATCCTCTTAAAGTAATGTTAAATTACGAAAAATCGTATACAAATCAATAGGCTGACCGGATTGAGGCACTGGGATTGGGTTATAGAGTTCAGTTTATCTCGAGCGGATCATTAGCGTACACGGAGGTCTAGCATGCATCACTACACGCAGGGGAAACCGACACGTCAGGGTCATAAGGGTATTCCTGAGGGAATGTTCGAAGAAGAGCAGGGACTCGACGGTTTTTATGGACCTGTCTCACATCTCATCAAAGAAAATCCGAGTACGCGCTGGGTAAATATCGACGGGCCTTTGAAGCCGCGCATGTTCGATCTTGTGAAACTCGAACAGAACTCCGGCATGCAACGGCTTCTGTACAACAACGACATCACGATTTCTTCGCTCTGGTTGCATCCAGAACCACTCGACAAGATGACCGCGCGCAGAAATGCCGATGGTGATTGGCTTTACTTCTGTCACAAGGGTGGTGGTCAGCTTCTTACTGAGTACGGCATTCTTGATTTCACTCCAGGCACTTACATCAATGTTCAGAAATGCATTACGCACTCTTTTCTGTTGAAAGAAGTTTCACAATTTTTCGTCATCGAAAATCGCACGAGTCATTTCATTGAACCTGACCGTGGGATTGTTGGTCGTCATGCTCCATGGGACATGAACGCGCTCGGGAAACCGGACCTCGACCGACTTCATGCAGTGATTCGCGAAAAGCATCTCGATATTCGTGACATCAACATCAAGCACACCGATGAAATGACGAAAATCACCTACGACGGAAATATTTTCGACGTCGTCGGATGGAAGGGTGATCTGTTTCCATTCACCCTGCACATGGATCACATCATGCCGATCATGAGTCATCGCGTTCACTTGCCTCCGAGTGTTCACTCGACATTCGTTGCACGTGGGTTTGTCGTTTGTTCGTTCTTGCCGCGACCGCTTGAAGAAGACGCCGATGCACTTCGTGTTCCGTTCTATCATCAGAACATCGACTATGATGAAGTGCTCTTCTATCACGCTGGCGATTTCTTCTCGCGCGACAATCTTCATGCGGGAATGATGAGCTTCCACCCAGCGGGTTTCCCACATGGGCCGCATCCGAAGGCGAAGGACAAAGTAAAAACCAAAACACATACTGATGAGTATGCGGTGATGGTTGATACACGATGGCCTTTGAAGCGAGACCCATTCGTTGATCGACTCGAGCTCGGCGACTACTGGAAATCTTGGATGAAAAAGTGAGTTGGGAATCCTTGGTCGGTGCCATCGTTTCTCCAGTGCAAGCGATGAAGCTTGCGCTCGAAGAAGGAAAGCGGGGCTGGGGCTTTGTTGCACCAAATCCGCTCGTTGGTTGTACCATCGTTGACCGAGACCACCGTCTTCTCAGCGTTGGTTACCATGCGTTTGTTGGCGGTGATCACGCCGAGATTTCTGCTCTCAAGAAATTAGGCGATACCTCGAAAGTTGAAGGCGCTCACGTTTACGTAACGCTCGAACCCTGTGCGCATCAAGGAAGAACAGGCTCATGCGCAAAGGCATTGGCTCCCTTGAAACCGGCGTCTGTGACTTATGCCGTTGAAGATCCAAATCCTCTTGTGGCTGGAAAAGGCGCAAGCCTTCTTCGTGAAGCCGGTGTTCGTTGCGATCATTTGCGGGATCGTTCAGATATTTCGACGATAGAACGAGCTTCGCTCGAAGCCGCGGCCGAAGAACTTGCGGAAGTATTTCTTCACAATCAGCGTTTCAACGAGCCGTTCATCGGCTTGAAGGTCGCGATGTCGAGCGACGGGATGATCGCATCGAAGACCGGTGAGCCACGTTGGTTGACGGGCGAGAAATCACGCGAACATGTTCATTGGCTACGCGCAGGATACGATGCTGTTCTGGTCGGTCGTGGAACGTTCGAAACTGATGATCCGGCTTTGAACATTAGACATCCTGCTTTTCCGAACTATGAGAATCACGCCATCGTTGTTGATCCATCAGGTCGATCGTTTTCGACTCTGCTTTCATCGAATCTCTTGCAGTCGCATGAGGCTGAAAACATTTTGGTTGTCGTCGGTGACAGCGCCGAAATGCAAAGTCACTTTGCAAAAGAAGCTGAGGCTATTGGTGCGCTCGATCTTCTTGGCGTCCAGATCATTAAGCTCCCGCTGGATTCAAGCGGCGAATTCGCGATGAAACAGATGCTTGGCGCTCTTTATAAAGCTGGTATCCGTTCAATCATGGTCGAAGGTGGCGCTCGAACTTACGGAACTTTTGTTCGAGCAGGTGTGGTCCATCGTCTTCATGTCTATAAAGCACCGATGACGATCGGCCCTGATGCCGGCCTTTCATGGTCGGGAAACTTTGATGAAGCCGACCTCATGAAGAAGGTTGATAACCAAACGATTCAGCGTGAGCGGTTTTCGCCTGACGAGTATTGGACAGCGAGACTTCGTTAACAGCCTTCCGCCAAAAACCAAATCTGAACTCGATGATCGACAGAAATTCCCGGAACCCAGCCCTTATCAACAGGCGGTGGTGCATCTGGATCGTCGACTTCTTCGGGCTCGCAAGCGTCAGTGATCAATTGGACCCTGAACCAAGGAATGCCTGATGAGATTTTCGTTTCGAGAATCTTCACGCCGAAGGTTGATTTTCCCTTCGGAGTTTTCGCATCTCGCATCGTACCCATGACGCCGGAGTAAAGCTTTTTATCCCACTCGCGCGTGAGATGGGGGCCGTCTTTTTTGACCAAGCTTTCATACGAATGGTACGAACCCGCCTGTTTCGGCGAAAGCCATGCGTCTCCGCGAACGGTGCCGATGCGATACCATCCATTGCGAACTTCATAGACGACGACGGCACGTCTTTCTTCATCGTGTGCGACGCTAATGAAGTCTTCTGGCTTTGCTGCAGTGATCAGGGGCGGCTTTCCGCCGCCGTCGGCTCCAGGATCGACGTAGAGGTTGAAAGGTTTTGCGCCTTCCTTCTCTTCGCCAAAAATCGTCGGCACTTCGACGATGCCGATCAAGCGAGAAGTCAGCTTTGCGGTGAAGAGCGGCGCCTCTTTTTTTGCTGGAGCCGATTTAGCGCTTAAGCTGAACATCAATGCACATGTGAAAATCACTGAGCGAAGCATGGTAGTTCCTATTCGCGAGGGGCCGATTTCTTGTCTTTCAACATACGAACCGTCTGATGCAATACCTTTTCGACAATGCGCAGTTCTTCTGGAGTCGGGCAGCGAGAAAGAAGAATCCGATTGAGTGTCTTCTCGATGTTGATCCGTGGCGACGAGAGATCGAGTCCAAGAGCGTCGAGCCAACGATGAATGACGTCATGAGGATAATCCAGGGGCTCGTTCGTAGAACTTCCGACCGTACGTTCAGCTGAGACGCCATGGCGTTCGAGTTCTTGTCGAACGATATATGAGGTCAGCAATACCGCGTGCGAAAGGTTGAGGCTGCTCACCTCGCTATAAGTCGGTAGGCGACAAACGTAATGACAGCGCTCCATCACTTCGGGTGTAAGCCCGTCGTCTTCGGCGCCAAAGAACAAATAGATCGATTCTTTGCTGCGCAGGCGATGTTCTGAATCGCCAAGCGCTTTCTGAAGTGTCGCACTCAAATCTTCTGGAACCTTGATGCGTGCGTCTTTTCCGCTCAATGCGATCCGAACACCTTCGCCTTCGGCCGCAAAGAAATCATCGATCGTCTTATACGACTTTGAATTGCGAAGAATATCTTGAGCATGAGCGGCGCCCTGCTTGGCTTCATCATTCAGTTCAACACCTTCCACAAGAATCAGGTGTGACAAGCCCATGTTGGCCATCGCGCGCGCACACATGCCGACGTTACGCGGATAAATAGAACGATGAAGGACGATGGCAATGCGCGACTCGAGTGAACTCACCTGAAAACTCGAATGCCATCTTCAATGAATTTTTTCGCAGTCGAATCGCTACTCAGATTTTTCAATTCAAGCTGCAGACGCTGACGCCAAGAATCACTTGGAAGGCGATGGCTGAGCTCTAGAATCTCAAGACGCAAGAGCCAATCATGAGGCAAATCGGCTTCAACCTTAGAGTAGACTTTCTCTAGACGATCAGACGCAGCTTCGTCCGCTTTCAGCGAGCCATTTTCGAGATCTTCTCTGATGCTGCGTACTTCTGCATACAAAGAATGTTTGTACTTCGTGATCGCGTCCCAAGACTTACGCGGAATCGTCTTTGCGACGAAGTCTTCAGTCTCACCAAAAGTCATACGATCAGCGGGGCCGCCAAAAACAGAGCTCACGCGATGCCCAACGGCCATATCGAAAACGCCCCACTCCGGCTGGAACAAAACGGAAGTGCCGTGTGTCACTGTGCAAGCATCGAAGGCGACGACGAGCAGCTTCTTTTGATTCGGAGTTCTAAGCAATGATTTTAGCTTGCCGCGGACAACGACGCCGGAACGGAAGCGCAACTCTGAATCCGCTCCGATGCGAAGGTCAAGGCTCTCGAGATCGACGTCTCCCTCGAGCAGACCGAGTGGCGATCCGAATCCTTGCGCATGATAAGTACGCCCGTGTCCTTCGAGTTCTTTGTCGCCGTATGAGAGTTGGCAGGGTCCATCGAATTGAATGTAATCAATGCGTTCGCCTGCAGCGGAGAAGCTCTTTAGCTTACCAGAAACTTGCAAACCTGAATCAAGTTGAACTGTGTTGACGGTTGCTGCCCGTTGAGCGCGTTCGAGGCCGTAGCGTCCGCCGCGTCGGAACGACATCCGTTCCGCAAATTGTTCGAGAACGACTTGCAAGTGAGCAAAGCTCGGAGTCACAAAGAGTTGCGGCTGCTGTTCGGTAATATCGTAAGAATAATCGATGCACTCGATCGTCAGTGGAAGCTTCTTTACTTTGGAATCGAGGCAGGCCTTTGATTCGCCCACTGAAGACAAGAGCCCTGCACCAAAAATGTGTGGATCTTCAAGAGAGCCAATCAATCCATATTCGGCAGTCCACCAGTTCATACGACCAAGAAGGGCTGCCTCAGAAATGTCGCTCATCGCTGCAGTGATGTCGGCGAGTTTTCTATTCGCTGCCTCTATTTGCTCTGGTGTTGAACTCGGATCTTCTTTGAGATCTGAAAGCACGCGAATAGCTTCATACTGTTCCATGTCTTCGCGGCTGATGATCGCTTTGCGCGCGACCTGTGCATATGACTTTAAATAGGCCGCAAACTCTGGCTCGATAAGAATTGGCGCATGCCCAGCAGCCTCATGAACAATATCAGGCGCCGGCGTGTACATGATGTGATCGATTGTGCGAAGGTCTGAAGCAATCGGCAGATAGCCATAAGCTTGAAGCTCCATGAAAGCCGCCGGCGGAATGAACCCACTCACGGGGACCGCTTTCCAACCATACTTTTCGAGTTTCTCGCTCATTCGCGAAATTTCCGGAATGCGATCAACGTCGATTCCAGTTCTTTTCAAGCCTTCGATGTAACATGGATGCGCGTGTTCCGAGAGGTAGTCGGTGAGTTGGCGCATGATGTAGCGCCAAACCGCCTGATCCACGGGTGTGTACCGTGAGTAATCTTGTTCGACGACATATTTGCGGAGATGCGCGGGTAACATTTTATCCCCAGAAAACTTTTAGGAAACGAGTTGCGGATTTCCGCCCTCGGCACCTTTGAGAAGATAGTTTTTCACGTAGTCTTCAACGCCGCGCTCGAGTGGCCATTGTGGCTTCGAAAGCCCGAGCGCCAACAAACGATCCATTTTCGCTTCAGTGAAGTACTGATATCGCCCACGCAAGACTTCTGGAATCTCAATCCAGCGGATTTTCATCTCGCGTTCGAGACTTGTGAATGTCGCTTGCGCGAGGTCAAGCCAAGTGCGGGCGTCGCCGAAACCCATATTGTAAATTCCCGATCGGATCCCTGGCTTCGTCAAAAGTTCGAGAGTCCAACGAGTGATGTCTTTGACGTAAACAAAATCGCGAAGCTGTTTTCCGTCTTCGTACTCAGCTTTGTGAGATTTAAAGAGCTTCAGTTCGCCCGTTGCACGAATTTCGTTGAAAGCTTTGAAGACGACGCTCGCCATGAAGTCTTTGTGATATTCATTGGGTCCGTAGACGTTGAAGAAACGAAGGCCTACCCAAAGAGGCGGAGTTTCTTTTTGCTCAACAGCCCAGCGATCAAAAGCCGCTTTCGATTCGCCATACGGATTCAACGGTTTGAAAACCTTTGGCGGAGTCGCATCGTCGAATCCGTTTGCGCCATCGCCATAGACGGCAGCAGAGCTTGCGTAGATGTAATTCTTTTTGTGGCGCGTGCACCATTGCCACAAGCGACGCGTGTATTCGACGTTGTTCTCGTTCAAGAATTCGACATTGAGCTCAGTCGTCGATGAGCACGCACCCATGTGAATGATGGCGTCAACACTCGCGATCGATTCAGGGCGTTCGAGATAGGCCCAGATCTCATCTTTTTTCAGAAATGTTTGATAGTGAAGACTCTTGAGAATCTGAGGTCGTTCTTCGAGACCGATTGTATCGACGCAAACGATATCTCGGCGCCCAGCTTTGTTGAGTTCCCAAACCAGCGCACTGCCAATAAATCCGTTCGCACCTGTAACGATGATCATCGGTTGTTTTTAGCGCGCAGAAGGTGTGAAAGCAACCGAAGGGCTTTCACGTAACGCCAGGGGCGTTACAAACGTTATAGATCTTCTTCGAAGTCCTCGGAGATCTTGAGGAATTCCTGCAAGAGAACGCCAGCGGGAGAGCTTAAGCTGGTGGCGCGTGCTTTGCGCGCCGCTCTCGATCCTGCCGGAGCTTGGCTGGCAATGTAGAGCTCAATGGCTGCCTGAACGTCGCTTTGCTCAAGACCGCGACGCTTCGCTTTTACAATGGCGTCGACCACGAATTCCGCGCCGTTTCCGGTGATGCGATGAGGTCGGTTTTGGTCAAAAGCGCGGTCACAGAAGCTTTTCAGCGTACCGGCCTCAATGAGCACTGGTTTTAAGAGCTGTTGATACGTCTTTTGGAAAAGATCGATCTTTGAGCGCAATGAACCAGCCAAACGCAGATCGGTGCGCTTGGCATTGTTCGTTGCCATGATTTTCAAAAGATCTGCCGCCGGAAGAGTTGGAACATCTTTGTTCTTTCGCATCAGATCCGAATAGCGCTGCGGCAGTTCGCGGAGAAGCGCTCTCATGTTGAAGATTGCTGCGCGATTCAAGCCATCCGGAACCTTCTTTGTACCGGCTTTGGTCTTGGTTTTTTCGAGAACGATGAAAGCGGAATAGAGACGATCGACATCGGCAGACCGTTTCGCGAAGAACTCAGTCGCTTGTTCTTCACTTAAGCCCAGTTGGCGCAAGAAAATACGGCGAACTTCTTGATCAAATTCACGGTCGAAATCGCGAACGGCCTGACATTGAGCGAATTCTTCGACGGCCTTGCGCGAGCCCGTTTCCAAGAAATCGACGCCTTGAGCGAACACTTGCACCATGAGTCGCGCTTTTCCGCGCTGCTCATTGAGATTTGTCGAAAATCTTTCGACGTCATCATAGCGGTACTGATCGTGACGGAGACCAAACTGACGAATGCTTCCGTAATCGATGATACCGGCGTCGGCGAGAATGTTGTCACCGTCCCAGTCCATCCAAGCGAAGATGTAGTTTCTCTCGAGACGGGCAGCGAATTTCGCGAAACTCGTTGCGATCGAGTTCAACATCTTGCGATAGCGGTCCGTACCGCGCGGAGAGAAATTCCATGCGCCGTTTTCGACCTGGCGTTGAATCAAATAGTCCGTCGCTTTTTTGAGCGAATCGAGACGGCCTTGTTTCAAGTACAAGAAGATATGCGCAGGTCGAATCAAGTTGCGGCCAGCGCGGACACCGATTCCACAGCCTTTTCCGAGATCGATCACTAAAAGAACTCGCTCAGTGTTGACGTCATTGAGATGAAAAATCTCAGACATCAGCGCTGAGCCAATTAGCTCAGTGAGGTCGGCAAGTCCGCAGCCATAGCCGAATTCAGCGGCTCCGGTTTTCAAAGGCTTCGCTGCTTGAACGGCACCTGGCGAGAGGCACGTGACGCCGGTTCCGCGGCTACTCACATCCCAAGCGATACCTTTTCTTTTAAAAAC
>DATLHP010000190.1:0-8039 GCA_035539835.1 Bdellovibrionales bacterium | reverse complement strand
CCTCAGAAGTTTCGCCGATCACTAGGCCGACACCGTGGTCGATCACAAGGCGCTTTCCGATTTTTGCACCTGGATGAATTTCAATGCCGGTAATGAAACGCGATAGTTCAGAGAACAGGCGGGCCAAGAAATAAAGTTTCTCTTTGTAGAGCCAATGTGAAAGCCGATGGAACATCATCGCCTTCGGACCCGGATAGAGCAGAGCGACTTCAAGCAATGACTTCGCGGCCGGATCATAGCGTTTGTAGGCTTGAAGAAAATCGATCAATCCGTCCATCTTAAACTTTCAACAAGAAGTAACGCTCAAAGAGCGTGTTAAAGCGCGACCACTTTTCCGCACCATTTTCGCGTTCGTTGCGAACAAAGCCAGCGATCGTGTTGATCTTGCTGTCAAAGTCATCAACCGCAGCAACAATAAAAGCCTCGAGGAACATCGGAACTTTCGGGCTTCCGTACTCGAGACGACCGTGGTGACTCAGAACGATGTGTTTCAACAAATCTTTGGTTTCCTCTGGGAAACCGAGAATGCGCGAAGCTTTCTTTTCGATGAGTTCGACCGCGAGAATCATGTGACCGAGAAGCTTGCCCTTATCGGTATAAGAGATCGACTCTTCCATCTGCAGCTCCCAGAGCTTGCCGATATCGTGGAAGATCGCGCCGAATAAAAGATAATCCAGTTTGAGTTCAATCTGTTGTCTTTGATAGTGCGCGTGAATCGACTGCATCAGACCGCAGATTGAGAGCACGTGCTCAAGAAGCCCTGACATATACGCGTGGTGGATCGATTTAGCAGCAGGTGCTGTCAGAAAGCGTTGGCGAATCTCTGGATCATTCAAAACATCGAGAGTGAGCTGGCGAATCGATGGATCTTCCATTCCTTCAGCGAATTTTAAAAGTTCAGCCATCATCTCTTCAGCCGAGCGAGCCGATGTACTGACCAAGTCAGCCATATCGTATTCACCAGCTTGAGCGCGCTCGAGTCGATGAACGATAATTTGCTTTCGGTTTTGGAAAAGCTGAACTTGGCCCTTCACTTTGATGACGTCGCCACTTTGAAAAAGCTCTGACAAAAGATCGACGTTGTCCCAAATGCGAGCGTCAATACTTCCTGTTTTGTCGCCGAGGTAGACACTGATATAGGACTTCCCGTTTTTTCCGGTCAGCAATACTTTGTCTTTGGCGAGAAAGATCGACGTAAAGATCTGTTTGTCGCGAAGGTCGCGGCAAAACACCTTCTCAAGAGGAGAGGTCACACCATTTTTGACTTCGGGCGTATTTTCCATAGGCTGTGGTCCCTCTCTGGTCCAGAGAGGATATCAACGACCGCACTCAAGGTCACGCGAGTTTCTGTCGCGGATAATGACGCTCGCGATGCGAACTTTTTTATCGTTTCCAGTCGCTGCAAAGAAATAGGTGCCAGATAGGGCGCTCACATGGCGGCGATCCGTCGTATTAACAAGAATCCCATCGCCATGTTCGGTGGAACCAACAGCCGAAGTGACATCAAAGTACTTATTGCATTCGACACCGACGGTCTCAGATCCAATTTTACGGGGCTTCGTACTTCCTAAGAAAAACACGCCTCGGGCCGGCTTCTCGAGTTCAGGCACAAACTTAAATGAAACCCGAAAACTTCCCTTCAGTGGCTGAACGAAGTCCGCAAGATCAATTTCTCCGCCGCCCGGTGGAAAACGAATCTCTAGATCTCGTCCTCCGAGAATTCCTTCGTTTTTTTCGACCATGTACATCGTAATCGGCGCAAATTCAGTGAGCGGATCGGTTTTCTTTTGTACGCCCGTTGGTTCGATTGCACCAACACTTTGAAGTTTCTCCCAAAGTGAGTTCGGCAACATGATATCAGCGGGCTGACGAGATATCTCGATAACTTGATAAATGTGTTCTTCTTTGGCTTCTTCTTTTTTGCAGGGACCGAAGCCGCTGAGTAACAAGGACGCAATGGCGAGTAAGAAAAAGAACTGAGTCTTCATTGCGATGCTGTTTCCTCGCGGAGACGAAGGAGTGGAATATAACGTGGAGAAAGCGATTCAACTTTTACCAAAAGGGCGCCCGCCCCATCGCGATCGCCTTTAGCAAAACGCGCCTGAGCAAGTCCTGTTAAAGCAGCCAGCGGAGGCGGCTCACTCGAAGCCAAACGCGCCCATGATTCTTCGGCGCAATCGAAGTTGCGCTCGCGAACACAGATTCGCGCGGCAACCATTTCTCCCAAAGGCATTGGACCACTTTGATCAGCTACCTTGATCGACGCTTTCGCCGCGTCCTCTCGACCCGCCATACTCAGTAAGTAGGCATTCATCGCCTGAAGCATTTGATCCTGTGGATGACGACCGATTTCTTCATCAAGACGCTTTAAGCCTTCAGGCAGAAGATTGGATTTTGCCAAACACATCGCAAACAACGCACTCGTCGCCGTTGTTTTCAGACGCTCATCCAAAGTTCGGCACAGTGGCATCAGTGATGTCCATGATCCGAGATTCAAATACAGAAGAGGGTCGTGAACATGATCGCGAGTCATCTCAGGATCGATTTTGATCGCTTCATTCACTTTCGTGAGTGCGCTCTTCTGATCGCCAGCATCGAGATCAAGGTAAGCTCCGACAACGTAGCCCTCTTGCTTGAAGTCCCCAGAATCCGTTACCAGCGAACGCAATGCCTTTTGCGCCTCATCTCGGAGTGATGAGCGCTCTTTCGGTGAGCCCATTGAAACTGCTCGCAAGATCATAAATTTCACAGCGGGATCTCGTCCTGCTTGTTTGAATTGATCGATCGCAAGAGTGATCGCATCGTTTAAAGCAAATGCGACGCCACGATTGAAGTGACCCGCCGAAGAATCCGAACTCTCGAGAATCGAAACAGCTCCAGAGTAGTCTTCTTCAAAAAGAGCAACCAGCCCATTGGCGACAATGAGATCACGGCCAACCGATCCGATGGGTGCACTCTCTGACGCTTTTTCTAAAAGGCGCTTTGCTTCAACATTGCTTCCGCGAAGCTGCATCAGAAGCGGCGCCAAACGAACGGCGACTTCTGGCTGTCCTGGCTTTTCGCGCTCAATTTTTTCGTAATGAGCCAGCGAAGTTTCAAAATCTCCCTTGTTCCACGCACTCGCGGCGAGACCAGCGAGTTTCGAAGAATCCACTGCTCCCGTCTTTGAAGGCTGACGCTGTGTCGCGGTCCACACGATGAAGCCGACCGAAAGCACGAGCACGAGAATTCCGGTGATCAAAGCAGGGCCGACTCGCACGCGCGGACCCGCCTGCGCCGACTGCTTATCGAGTCCGTACTTTTTCAGTGGACTCACTAGATCTGGGTAAGTTTTTTCGTCTGGCGTTTCTTCGAAGTCGGCGTCTCGAACCCGACTCATATCGATCGGCATGCGACTGTCAGACACCGTGATGGGAGTGACGTCAGACTTTCTTTCAGAAATCGCCTGAGTGTCGGTCGTCGTGTACCCCTGAATTTCAGTGTCTTCGCGTCCTTGCGAAAGGCCTCGACGAATTTCTTCAACGACCGATGCAAAGGCCGGTATGTCGCGAATGTATCTCCAACGACTTCGTGGTGGGGCGATTTCATCAATGACGACGAGTTCTTTGATGCGAATACGACGAACGACCTCTGCGGTCGAAAATGGACCGAGAATCTGGTCGCCTGATTTTACGAGCCACTGGTTGTCGGTCACGCCGTCTGCTGCATTCTCTCGTTGTTAATGTCTAAAGTGTCTCTTCCCGGTCAAGACCATGTTCACTCCGCGTTCCTTGGCTCGCGCGATGACATCTTGATCCCTGATCGATCCACCTGGTTGCACTATCCATTTGATACCAGCATCAGCTGCTTTGTCGATAGAGTCCGGAAATGGAAAGAACGCGTCGCTCGCTAACACGGCATCAGTCTGGTTACCATGATGCGTTTTCATACGCTGAATTGCATGTTCAACCGCATCAACTCTGTTTACTTGCCCCATGCCTAGACCTAGGGTGCGTCCCCCTTGAGCAATCGCAATCGCATTGCTCTTGAGCCGAGCACACACTCTCCACGCCAACCACAGATCCTTCCACAGCTCTGGTGTCGGAGTTTGCCCGATGATCTGACATTCCGACTCGCCTTCGCCAATCACGTCAGGAGACTGGACCAAAAATCCGCCGGCAACGCTTCGATATTGGAGTTCATTGAGCGGTTTTCCTGTTGAAGGCCATGACAACAGACGGAGATCTTTTTTTCGTTTCAAACGCTCAAGAGCATCCGCTTCAAACCCTGGTGCGATGATGCACTCGAGGAAAATACCAGCCATCGCTTCAGCCGCAGGCATATCGACTTTGCGATTCAATGCGATAATGCCGCCAAAGACGCTCACCGGATCGGCCGCGATCGCTCGCTGAACCGCCCCAGCGATCGACGAGTCGGTTCCGACGCCACATGGATTTCCATGTTTCACAGCAACCGCACACGGAGCACTGAAGTCGCTTACAGCGCCAACGGCCGCATCAAGGTCGAGGATGTTGTTGTACGAAAGAGCCTTCCCACTCAGAACCTCAGCCTTGTGAAGTCCATCGTTCGCATGCGTGTGACGGAACCACCTCGCTTGCTGGTGCGGATTCTCGCCGTAGCGAAGTTCATTCACTGACTCGCCAACGAGCGTGAGCGGTTTGTCATCTTCGTCACAGAAAGTTTTTGCGATTAAGTCGTCATAACGACTGGTGTGTCGGAAAACTCTGCCTGCAAGCTTCAGACGATCATCTCGAGTGAGTTCTTTTTTTGCTGAGATCCAAGCGTAATCTTGCGGCTCACAAACAACGGCAACACGGTCGAAGTTTTTTGCCGCCGCCCGTAACATCGAGGGACCACCGATATCGATGAACTCAATGAGCTCATCCCCTTCAATCCCTTTTGCTCGCGCACTTTCGAAAGGGTAAAGGTTCACGATCACGAGATCGAACGGGTCCAATCCTTCCTTTTTCAAAAGTGCTTCGTCTTCAGAATTCCCAACTCGCGCAAGAAGCGCCATGTGGACACGCGGATGCAGAGTCTTCACCCTACCGTCCATCACTTCAGGAAATCCCGTTTGCTCAGAGATGTCGATGGCTGGGATTCCAGCATCCCGAAGGTGTTTGAGCGTGCCTCCGGTCGAGACGACCCTGAGACCTTTTTGCACCATGGGCTTGAGAAATTCAGTAAGACCCGATTTGTCCGAGACGCTGACAAGCGCGTTCTTAAACATGGTCACCTCAGCTGGATATGGCGCCACGGTATCGTAAGAAACCAGCTCAGTCACTATTTTGAGAGGGGAAAGACTTAGAACGGCATGCGAGTCAGAAGGAGCTTCAGGTCGTCATTGGTAATAAAGATACCAGCGCCGACAAAGCCAACGGCACGGTCTGCTTTGGTCAAGCTTTCGCCGCCGCCCGTAAAGTAGATGCCGTGAAAGACGGTGTAGCGTGCTGTCGCGCGTAGATTCAGGTCGCCGAAATCGAAGGCTTCGAGCGACAAACGGAACTTACGCTTAAACATCTCGTAGTCGACACCGACACCGCCCGAATTCTCGATGATACCGCCCTTGATGGTGATATCCCAGAACGTCTTTGCAAAGAGAGCGTTGAACTTCACGCGGTCTTCGTAGCGTTTCGCCTCGCGCTCGACGGTGATGTCGCCATCGGAATTTCTCGTCGTTATCGTTCGCTCTGTCACGCCAATCGGATCATCCACAACGCCGAGTTCGTAGTAGCGATCCAAACCCGGTTGAACTCTCAAACTCAAGAATGACTTCGCCCCACGCCCCGCCGAAAGATAGTTGGTGTGGAAGTCGACGCTGGTTTGGAGCTTGTTCGAAGTATCCAAGAGATTGTTGATACCAGAGATCGCCGAGTTGAGCTCTTCGACGGTCTTTTCGTCGTTGATGAGCTTACCGATCGAGCCCTCGCCACGATTGATCTTGCCAGTGATCTCGTCGATGTTTTTGAGCGAGCTGTCGATGCGAGCCAACGAGCGATTCCAAGTTTGCTTCAAGCCATCGTCGCTCTTGTCGTTGACGAGTTCGTTGATGGTGTCCGTCGTTTCACGAAGATTGGCGACAATTTCGCTCAAGTCTTCTTTGTTTTGACCTGTCCACTCGGCAAGATCGCTCGTCACTTTTTCGATGTTGTTAACGATGCGGCCCAACGGTTTGTCGGCATCGCCCTCTGTCGCTGCTTTGATATTTTCAGCAACGGCCGTGATCGACTTTGTGATCTTCGATACTTCACCAATCAAACGATCGACCGACGCGCGGTCATCAACAACAAGAATCTGTTCACCCGAACGCAGAGGCGGATCACGCGGATCACCTGAAACGATCTCTACGTGTTTATCGCCCAAGATTCCATTCGGTCGAATTTCGATGCGAGCGCTTTTCGTTACTGGCACTTCGCCTTCGAGAATCATCTCGACACGTGCCTGACCATTTTCAAGTTTGATGTCTTTGATCACGCCGACTTGAATGCCGGCCATACGAACGCCAGAGTTCTTAACGAGGCCCGAGGCATCATCGATATAGAACCAAGCTTCTTTAGAAGTTCCTAAGTACGTTGGATCATTGGAAACAGTCAGCGACATCCCTGCGATAATGCTCGCAACGATCAGCACCAGTAGGCCGACTTTGAATTCTGGGGACGCGAGCAGGTTCACGTGTTGTCGTTACTCCGTTGAGCGTACATCTGCATCACCATCCTTGGTTTGCAGCTCCTTGCGCACGCCCTTCGAAACGAATCTCTTCACGAGATCAACTTCTGAGTGCAAGAAATCGTCAGGCGTTCCGTGCAAGAGGACCTTTCCGCTATCCAACATCGCAACGTAGTCGGCGATACGAAACGCCGCATACAAGTCATGCGATACCACGATAGAAGTCGTGCCCTTCTTTAAATTATGAGTGCTGACGATAAGATTATCCACCATTTCCGTGAGAACGGGGTCGAGGCCAGTCGTGGGTTCATCGTAGATCAAAATCTCAGGATCTAAGGCCAACGCTCGCGCAAGACCGACGCGTTTGCGCATCCCACCGCTCATCTCGGCCGGAAGTTTTTCGTAGTGTTTTGGATCGAGTCCAGAATCTTTCAATCGCGCGCGTGCAATCGTCGTCATTTCCTCTTTTGAAAGCTGACGGCGGTGCTCCTTCAGCGGAAAAATCACGTTCTCAAGTGCGGTCATGTCATCAAAGAGTGCTGCGTATTGAAATAGCATTCCATAACGCTGACGAAGCAGCGTGAGCTCGTCGGTTGTCATTCCGGTGATTTCTTGACCAAAGACCTTGATCGAACCTTCAGTTGGCTTCAGCAAACCTAAAAGATGTTTGAGCAAGACCGACTTACCAGTTCCGGAATACCCGATGATGACGGTGATCTTGCCTTTCGGAATCTTGAGATCGATGCCGTTCAGCACGAATTCTTTTCCATCAAAAGTTTTGCGAACTCCATCGACGACGATCGAAAACTCTTCGTGCGCTGTTTCTGGCGTCACATGAGCCTCTCTTTGAGACCGTAAAAGAGATTGATCAGATTCGTGACGAAGAAATCGAGAATAATGATCATGACCATACTCGTGACAACACCACGATTGGTCGCATCGCCGACACCGGCCGCTCCGCCTTTTGTCGTAAAGCCGCGATGAGTACAAATGATTCCGAAGAAGAGTCCAAAGATAGCGCCTTTAAAAAGGCCCTCATAAATATGGAACGGCTCGATCCACACGATGATGCGATCCCAGAATGACGCTTCGTCGAGGCCGAGAAGATGAATTGAAATCAGCCAACACCCGAACATCGCAACGAAGTCAAAAACACCTGTGAGAAGTGGCATCACCACCGTTGCCGCGATGATTCGCGGGCTAATCAAGTATTGAACGGGATTTACGCCCATCACTTCAAGCGCATCAATTTGTTCACTGACTCGCATCGTGCCGAGGCGCGCAGCCATCGCTCCGCCTGCTCGCGCAGCGACGATCAACCCGGTGAGAACCGGCGCCAGCTCTCGAGTGATACCGAGTGCTACTGTTGGACC
>DATLHP010000189.1:0-13684 GCA_035539835.1 Bdellovibrionales bacterium | reverse complement strand
GATTCGAAGTGAGCATCGTTGTTTCGGTCATGCCGTAGCGTTCGAGAATTTTCATTTTCGTTCTTTGTTCGAATGCGACATGTGTTTCAGAGAGCAATGGAGCCGAACCTGAAATGAAAAGTCGCATTTGCCCGAGCCGATCGCTTCGCAGCGAAACTTCTTCGAGAAGCCTCGTGTAGAACGTTGGCACTCCCATGAGCACGGTGCCTTTTTCAAACTGCGCAATAGCGGAAGAAGGATCGAATTTTTCGTTAAAGATCATAGAGCTGCCACTGAAAAGAACGCAGTGGCAGGCAACAAAAAGGCCGTGGGTGTGGAAGAGCGGAAGCGAATGAATCAGAACATCGCTGTCGGCAAATCCCCATTCGTGAATCAGCGTCAGCGCATTTGAAATCAGATTCTGGTGCGAGAGCATTGCGCCTTTTGAGCGTCCAGTTGTTCCTGACGTGTAAAGAATCGCTGCCAAATCATTTTCAGAACGATCAACGGTTGCGAAACTAGAGTCGCGCTCGTTGGCGTCGCGCAAAAGCGATCCAGCTTTCGCAGAGAGTGTCCAGACGACCTTTACTCCAGATTCACGAGCGATCCGTTCGAGCTCATTCAAACGCTCCGGCGCGGCGACGAAAGTGTGCGCCTGAGAGTCACGCAAGAAGTACGAAACCTCGTGAGCCGTATAAGCAGGATTCAACGGCAGAAAAACCGCGCCGACGCGCAGACATGCACAATACAAGAAAATAAATTCGACACATTTCTGAGTTTGAACGGCAACACGGTCGCCCGGCTTCACGCCACTCGCCACCAGTGACTGAGCGATTTGCGCACTTCGCCGATCGAGATCGCCATAAGTAAAGCGGCCACTGGCTGAGCTCACGATGAAATCGCGATTCTCAAGGGCAGGATCGGAGGTGCGAAAGTAGGTGAACAAATTCTTTGAAAAATCAGCCATAGCCGTAGGAAAGATCGCAGGACGATCGGCGGGGTGCAAGTGTGATTCTAGCGTCACGACTCGAGAGAGTTTAAACTGTCGTTATGGTGGACAGGGTCGGTACCCTTCGACACTCAGCAGGGCGCTAACTTTCGATAATCCGGTCTGAGTTTTGCTCCGATAAGAGGGATGTCTGACAGTGGAGACTCTTCGATGAAACGTGTGTATCAAATTGGGACAGCGGTATTGGTTGCAGTTGGCGTTCTCGCGTTTCAAAACTGCGGGCAGTCGTTACCGGCGACGGATAGCTCGCCAGCGAATTTCGCTAAGCTGACGGCCAATGACATCGAAGCTCGTTACGACGACATCAAAGAAATCGCCTCTGAAAACGTGACCTGCTCAAGCGACGACGATTGCGTTGCTATTGGTGTCGGCGGCAGAAACTGCGGCCTTCCAAGCGAGTACGTCGTCACCTCGAAAAACAACAATCTCTACGGCATCGAGAAGCTCAACGAAGAGCTAACGAATCTCGAAACGCAGTACATGGCAGAAAACGATGTCGTGGCAGTTTGCGGAGCGTCTGATGCTCCTGCAGTGGCGTGTGTCGCCAATTCTTGTGTAGCGAAATAGTCAACGATCGATCTTGGTACCGAGAGAAGTCTCGATCGTCTGCCAGTAGGCTGTCGGAATATACGTCACACTCAACTTGTCCATGATGTTCAGAGTGTTCTCTGCACGCCAGGTATCCATTCTTCGACTTGCTTTGTCGCAAGTGACTCCTCGAAATAGACCGACGGGAACTGAGCTCGGGCTTCCGAGTTTGCCACGCTCGATGAGTGGAGTCGTTTTTGGAATGAGGTTCAGCCACGAAATCAGAGCACCGTGAAGCGACCGGGCTTGTTCATTTGACGAATAGCGACTGCGCGCATTGAACAGCGGCACGTTGAAAGAGTCTCCTGGAATAGACCCATAGCCCGCAGGAGACCTCGTTTGTTCATCGGGAAGTGTCGTTCCGCAATAGTAGTCGGCTTCGCAATCCGTGGTGTACTCATATTCGTCTGCGAATCCCAAGAGATGCATCAGCTCATGAATGGCCATCGTTGCTGGAGATCCTGTCGTGATGACGGGGAATCTTCCGCCGGCGCCACCATAACGAGGATCGCTTTTTACGACGATGACGTAGTTTGCAGAATACTTGGTTTTGATGGATGTCAGAAAGCGTTGCGCGATGGGAGTGTCGCAGGTGATGAGGCGTATTGGTGGGGGTTGATCTTTGCAGCTTGCCGGAAGAGCTTCTTTTGATTCGATTGCACTGGCGAGTCGATCGATCGACTCCATCGCATCGAGATCAGAGTTGAAACGCTCGGTTTCAGGTGCTGTTTCGCAACCCAATTTTTTTGCGGTCGTTTGAACGATTTCGAATTTCAGACCACTCATTCGCGAAAACGGTTCGATCGTCTGAAATGACCGAACAACCTCGCGGGCGTTGGCCCCACCGGGCTGGTCGGTCACAAGGACGATCAAAGACGTCGCAAGTTCTGCGATCATTTTTCGAGAAGGCTCCGGAGCATCCACGCTGTCTTCTCATGCAGCTGCATGCGCTGAGTGAGAAGATCCGCTGTAGGCTCGTCGCTTACCTTTTCTACGATAGGGAAAATTGAGCGAGCTGTGCGAACAACTGCTTCTTGGCCAGCAACGAGATTTTGAATCATCTGTGTAGCCGAAGGTGTTCCACGTTCTTCTTTGATCGAAGAGAGTTCAACGAATTCCATGTATGTGCCTGGTGCCGGAGAGCCGAGTGCGCGAATGCGTTCAGCAATCAAATCGACCGCCAGCGCGAGTTCCGTGTACTGAGTCTCGAACATCAGATGCAGAGTTTGGAACATCGGACCGGTAACGTTCCAATGATAGTTATGGGTTTTCAGATAGAGCGTGTAGGTGTCGGCCAAAAGGCGCGAAAGACCATGAGCGATCTCTTTGCGGTCTTTTTCTTCGATCCCGATATTGATTTGCATGAGCTGCCTCCAGACCCTGAAATCTAGCGCGCTCCCTATTCTGAGGCTAGGCCGTTTTGGGGTTTACCAGTGTCTAAACTATAGACGGTAATGTCGGTCACAATCGCCGCACACCTGGTTCCAGTATTGAAATGAGAATTGATAGTTCGATATCTCGTGAAAGAAGGCCGGTATGACGACAGGGCTCAACAAGGCAGCGATTTTGGCGACCATAGCCACGGTTCTTATAGGAACGAACGTATTCGCCCTTATAGCGGATACGCCGTACCCTACTGCTTTGCAGCGTCCTGCCCGCATCGCCTCGTATAACGTCAAATTCTACGCCTGGGGCGATCGCGAGGTCGTTGTAAAGGATGAGGCGGGGAATCCCCTCGGCAAAGTTGCTGACGGTCAATTCGTGCAGATCAACGTGTCACCAGAAACCCATGACTCTTCGATCACACCTCAAGGGGTCAGTGTTCGCACGCTGCTTTCTAAAATTCCAACTCTTTCGACTCCATCGGGCTCGGTTTATCCAACTGTTCTGTCGCAACCAACACGCATGTCGAACGGCAAAGTTCTGCCGGCTGGAACAAAAGTTTACGCTGACCTAAGAGACTTCTATGTCAATAAGTCGCTTCAACCATCGTCATCATCGGGCGGCGATCCAGTAAAGAGCCGTATGTTTGCAGAGACTCTCGCAACAACGGGTGTAACAAAAGAAACTCGTCCGACCTCTGCGCCTCAGCATATTTCAGGTCGTGTACCGCTGGATCCGAAAGTTCAAGCGGCTGCAGAGAGAGAACTTGATCCGCATGCTGGGCACAGACACGAGGAAGTCGAAGGAGATGAAGCCGATCAATACGATCGAGTCGACCCGGTATCGTCGATGCCGGCGAAATTTCTTTCTGCGCCGATCTGTGAATGCAAACGTTCGGGTGGTTGCGGTTTAAGAAATGATCAAAGTTTTGGTGCGCCTCGACGAAGCAAGCGCAGTGGGAAAAGACGTATTCATGCTGGCCAAGATATTTATTCTGGCAAGGGCACTCCAGTTGTTGCGGCGGCCTATGGCTGTATTGATTCCGTCGGTTCACGCGGCGGTTATGGTCGAATTATTACGATGAAACACGGTAACGGACTGACAACGTCGTATGCCCATCTTTCGAGATTCGCCAAGGACACTCGAGAGGGCCGTTGCTTTGATCGCGGCGAAATCATTGGTTACAGCGGTGATAGCGGATCGCCAGGGCAACCACATCTTCATTTTGAAGTGCGGGTGAATGGAGCTGCGAAAAATCCGCGCAACTACATGATTGAAACCTCTAACGACAGCTTCAACCGCCGCTCATGTGCGGTGGCTGCACGTCAGACGCAAGATCGTTACGCTGCAATCGATAGCCTAATCGTTGCGAACGTGAATCCGCGAGTGCAGTACGCTCGTTCGACGCCGATGCGTGCAACCGGCGCAGTCAACTAACCAGACTTAGGTCTGGCTTCAAAGACGACGATAACGTAAGTGCATGCCTTCTCGCTACGATGAGAGGGCATGTTGTCGTTTGAACGGCGTGATCCGTTTCCACTCATTTCATCGCATCCAAGTGCTGCTGAGAAAAAAGCGCATTCAATCGAAGTCGATCGATGGCTCGGCTTGCGTATCAACGAAGTCGAAGCGCGATTGAATCAAGCCGGAAGCCAACAACCAGCACCTGATTCAAGCGGCGCGCATCAAAATCTTTGGTTTGGTCTCGCGCCTCAAGAGCTCCTCACGCCATACGTTGAAATTCGCGAAGTGCTTGAGCGAATTCAGCCAAAGAGCGGATCGACCGTGGTTGATCTTGGCGCCGCTTACGCTCGAATCGGCTTTGTTCTCGCTCGGCACTTTCCAGAAGTCTCGTTTGAGGGATTCGAATACGTCGGTGAGCGCGTGCGCGAAGGACGAAGAGCGCTAGAGGCTTTCGGCGCCAAACACGCGCGCCTTCATCATGCCGATCTGACTGCGAAAGAGTTTGAAATTCCTCGCGCGCAAACTTATTTCATCTACGATTTTGGAACCGATGGCGCAATCGAAAGAATTTTGAATCAGTTGCGCAAGAAAATTGCTGCTGACGCCTGTGTTGTTGCTCGCGGACGCCGTACTCAGTACGCAATCGAAGACCATCATCGTTGGCTTAAGCGCCGTGGTTCAGATCAGAAGGCGTACTCGGTTTTCGAAGTCGCGAGTGAAGTGGTGAGCCATGTTGCGATTTGATCCGAACGATCCCTTTCCGTTGGTCGACGTGAGTTACGCCGACGCCAAGGAGCATGCGAGCAAAGTCGACGCCGGAATCGGATTGAAAATCGAAGAAGCCGAAGAGGCCGCACGCGAACGGTTGCGCTCGGTGGAAGGCCAGCAGCTCTGGCTTAAACTTCCGATTCAAACCATGCTGACTCCGTATGTGGAGATTAGACAGATCCTGCACGAGATTCGCGTAAAGCCTGGCCAGCATGTCATCGATCTCGGTGCGGGATATGGAAGAATGGGCTTCGTGATCGCTCGCCATCATCCAGAAGTCAGCTTCACCGGCTACGAGTATGTTCGCGAGAGAGTCGAAGAAGGTGCGCGCCATTTGCCTGGCGGTGATATTCGTCTTGTTGAGGCAGATCTTTCAAAAGCGGAATTTGTTCCTGCCGACGCCGATGTGTACTTCATCTATGACTACGGAACACACGATGCCATTCGAAAAACGCTCGATGATCTGCGTGATATTGCCGTTCGTCACAAGATCATTGTCGTCGGTCGCGGAAGAGCATCGCGCGATTTGATTGAACGACAATGTCCTTGGTTATCGCAGGTTTTTTCGCCTCGACACTTTCAGAATTTTTCTATCTATCGTTCGGCGGATTAAGCCGTAGACGCTACGAAGCCCCTGCTAACTCAGTCGAAGTGTCTTCGTAGTATTTTTGAACTTTCAAAAGAACCAACATTCCGGGAACCGCGATGAGTGTACAGACGATGAAGAACTCGGCCCAACCGAGATGTTTGGCCATGAATCCAGTGGGCGCGCTGGCGAGCGTGCGAGGAATCGACATTAAGCTTGTCAGCAACGCGTACTGAGTCGCCGTGAACTTCTTGTTCGTAATGCTCGCCATGAATGAAACGAGAGCAGCGATTCCCATACCGGCTGTGAGGTTTTCGATAGAGACAACAATCGCGAGGTTTGTGAGGTTATGCTCGACATGCACCAACCAAGCAAAACCAGCCGTCGATAAGCCTTGAAAGATACCGAAGAGCCAAAGCGCTCGTACGATTCCGATCCGAACCATCAACGCGCCACCAATCAGACCCCCGACAATCGTTGACCAGATCCCGAAGACTTTGACGACACCGGCGATTTCGCTATTCGTGTAACCCATCTGAACGTAGAACGGCGCCGTCATTTCAGACGCCATATTGTCACCAAGTTTATATAGAAGAATGAATGCGAGAATCCACCAGGCACCCGGGCGAGAAAAATAATCTTTTAGCGGTCCAAAGAAAGCGACCCCCAAGCTCTGCGGAGGAGTCGCCTCAACTTTCGGTTCTGGTGCAAAGAGAGTTGTCAGAAGCCCGACGCCCATCAAAGCGGCCATGAGCATGTAGACACCAGACCACGGCATAATGTCCGCAAGGAAGAGTGCTCCGGCGTTACTGACGAGCATGGCGATACGGTACCCGGTAACGTAAAGGGAGTTACCGAAACCGAACTCAGCTTCGTTTAAGAACTCTCGGCGATAGGCATCGATAACGATGTCTTGAGTGGCCGAGAAAAACGCAATCGCGAGTGCCGTCGCCGCCATGAACATGGGTGCCACTTTCGGATCACCACTGGCGATAGCAAAGAGTGCAGCGCCGATCGCGATTTGCGAAATCACGAGCCAGCCCCGGCGTCTTCCGAGGAACGGTGGAATGTAACGATCAAGAAACGGGGCCCAGAGAAATTTAAATGAGTAAGGTAGGCCCACCAGAGAAAAAAGACCGATGAGAGTCAGATCCATCTCGGCTCGTGCAAACCAAGTCTTCAGAGTTCCACCGATGAGAAGAAGCGGAAGACCTGACGAAAACCCCAGCAAGAAAACCACGAGCATGCGCCAATTGAGCAAAGCCTTGATGTATTTCATGCCTTAATCAGACTTCAACAAAGTCGAGAGATCAAGGCCGTTACAGCTGTCTCGACCTTCAAGATCCTTGGGCCGATCGTTACCGGAGTGAAGCCGGCATTTTCGAGATGCGCGACTTCGTACGGAATGAATCCGCCCTCGGGACCGATGGCAAGAGCAAGCGAACTAGCTAATCCTCGTGGGCATTCGGCCGTCGCTGTTGGGTGAGCGACATAGGATTTTCGATCACGGATCAGCGCGGGTGCTTCGTCTTCAACGAAGGGTTTGAATAGGCGCCTCATATGAAGGCGAGGCAGCTTCGTGTCTCGTGCCTGTTCTAGACCCAGTAGAAACGCCTCGCGCACTTCATTTTCTGAAAGCTGCTCGCAGCTCCAATAAACCTTTTCAACCCGCACAGCGTTCATCAGGTAGATATCTTTGACGCCAAGAGTGGCCACCGTTTGCAGAGTCTTTTTCAAAAACTTCGGTCTTGGCAGAGCCAAAAAAAGAGTGAGATCGAGAGGAGGAGGGGGCTCAACCTTTAAAGCGACTTCGAGCCGTACTTCAGGTTGTTCAGAGTCATCGATGATGTCGGTGAGAATAGCGGAGCCGATCATGCCGTCGATTTGACCCACACGAAGTTCATCACCTTCGCGCGCTCGATGAACTTCGAGAATGTGTCGCGCTCGTCGTCCGGTGAGGCCGAGAGTCGCGCCTCTGATTTCATGTTGATCGAATAGAATCAGGTTCATTGAGATTCTATAGGTGAGGCGCATGCGCCTGTACATTCATAACGCATCGGTTAGAATCGGGTACATATGACGAAACCCTCAGAAATGACATCGTTGATGCATGAGCAGATTCCACTTTCGAAGGCCATGCACGTGAAAATCGAAAAGATGAGCGATAACTCGGTCACTCTTTCGGCGCCTCTGGCTCCGAACATCAATCACAAAAAGACGGCGTTTGGTGGAAGCGTCCACTCAGCAGCCGTTCTTTCGTGTTGGGCACTAGTAACCGAGGCTGTTCGCGATCTCGAGATCGACTATGTCGTCATTCAAGACAGTGAAATCGACTACATGGCTCCGGTTGATACTGACTTCACGGCGACGAGTGAGTGGTCTAATTCTGAACGTCAGAAGTTCATCGATACACTGACGCGCAAAGGACTTGCGCGCGCAAAGCTCACAGCCGAAGTGAGAACCGCGAAAGGTATTTGCGCAAAACTCAGCGGCCGTTTCGCAGCCGGAGTTAGTGCGTCTCGAAAATCAAAGGCAGAGTGATTCTCGTTTTGCCTTTGCGCTTTGAGAACTTCACCGCGAGTAAGTACTTGTGAACATGTTTGAGCAGCGCTGGTGCAATTCGCTTGTCGCCACCCGGATGACGCAAAGAATGCGTCAGAGTTGCGACGTCAGTGACATTGCCAGCCGGGGATACATCGACGCGTAATGAAACCATTCCGCTGAGTTCGAGACCTTGCTCAAGGAGGTTGCCGATTTCTCCGCCGAGATCGTCGATCACGCTCTGAAGTTCTTTCGGTGGAAGTGGTCCTTCGATAAAAGGACGCGGCTGAACAAACCAGCCATGAATCACAAGACGACCTTCCAGAAGATCGCGTACGCCTTCGACGGTGCGAACGCCGTGTGGAATTCGCGGATCGAAAACCGTGAGACGGTTGAACTCCGCTGGTACTGCCGCCAAAATATCTTCGCGCTCGAGGCCACGCACCGAGCGGAAATCTTGCCAGTAATTCAGAATCTCTTCTTTTAAAAGAATCGTTTCACCGCCGCGGAACTTTCGCTTTTTCCACGGTGTTAGAGAATAAACGTAAGCCCATGGCCCATGTGGAAGATCGCCATGCAGCTCTTGTCCGAAACCATCGAGATAACAACTCATCCACGGAGGAGAGACATCATGACAGCCGAGATTGCGGCGTCCCCACCAAACGAGGTGATTGTGAAAGCGATCGTAAATTTTCTTCGGAAAGAAGTGATAAGCCGGAGTTCTGAGGCTCGTATATTGACCTGGCACGTGCCAGTAATCCCACACGAAGCGATCTGAACGACCGGCGCGTGGATCTTCGAAGCGTTCTTCAAAATGAGAACGAAGGGCTTTGGCATCATCAGAGAACGAATCGACCGTCAGAAAATGTTTCGACATATTGTTTGTGACCCTAGCTCTTGCGAAACGTCACGTCAAAACAGGTCTCTCCGCGTTCTAAGTATTTTTTCTCGAAGTGCGTACGAGGAATGTCTTCTGGAATAGGTTGAGTGAGAATGCGTTGCTCGACGATCTTTAGTTTCCAGTATTCGGTTCCATATTCGAGAGCTTCTTTGAAGTAACTCTCGATATTGGTTGCGAGCTGTATAGTCGCGCCGGGCTTCATTGTTTCAAGTAGGCGATGAAAAAAGGGAGCGCGAAGCCATCGTTTCGAGGGATTCCCCGGTTCAGGATTAGGATAAAGCAAAAAAGCTCGATCAAGAGATTCCGGTTTTATCGCATGTGTGACCCAGCGAATGGCATCTGCGTGGATCGGAAGAAGATTGTCGAGCGCGTGTTTTTCGTATCTTCCGTGAAAGCTTTCGAACTTTTCGCGAGTGTGTTCGATGGCAATGAGTCGTCTTTGTGGATTTCTCTGTGCATAGCGGATGGGATGCCATCCAACACCGCATCCGATCTCTAAATCGAGAGGGGATCCATCGGTAAATGAAGCGGGCCATTGAAAATCCGAAAGGCCTTTAGGTGGTGAAACACTTTCGGAGTCGAAGGCTCTGACAGAAAGAGACACTATTGAACCGTGGGCTGAGCGGCAGAAGCAGGTGCTTTCGATGGCCCCGTGACACCGACGCTGTCTTCAGACGCAGTAATGAGATTCGGTTGGGTGACGATCGCAATGTGTTCGTCACGTTTCTTATACATTGATTCTGTATAGACCGCGATCTTTCCGCAATCGGGCGCATCCAGCATTGCAAGGTTGGTCGCAACCAAGCGCTGTCTGATGAGGTGACATTCGCGACAGTTGAAACGTTTTGAAAGTTCGTTTTCTGTGCAAAGTGCGTTGAAGCTTTTCGCGAAAGCGTCCCATCCTTCCATCACACCTGGTGCTGCGTAGAATTTGTCGATAGTGATGGCTTCACCGACTTTGGCGATCTCAGCGCAAGAGGCAGTCACATTGGCGCTGCGGTCGACACAGTATGGTTTTTCGTTCGGTTGCACGCCATAGACGAGAGGATTACAGATGATCTGCCGATCGTTTTCACATTTGAAAGCAGGTGTCGTGTATTCGCCAGGGTTGTCTTTCATACGGCAATCCGAGTTGGCGCCATAGCAGAAACGAGGCGAACCCAGACAGCGCCCGGCGCCCTTTTGTCCGTCGAGATACTCAGTGATAGTGCCGCCGTAGAAACAAGAGACGTTCGATTTGTCGGCATAGAATCTCTCTCTAACGGCTGCAATACTTTCATCCGTACAGAATTTCGATTCAGGAGATCGGTCTGCGAGTTCTGCCTTGGTGACTTTGCCTTCTTTGGTTTCAAGGATATTGCAGACGAGGCCTTCTTCAGGCGCGAGTTGGTCCAATGGTATTTCTTCGGCTGCCGCGGCAGATTCTTCGATCGACGAAGGTGGTGGTTCTTGAGCGACCTCTTTTTTGTTCGCCCGCTTCTTTGCTGGCTGGCGGCTTTCTGACTTTCTCTTTGTGTCCACCGCAGGTTTTGCCGCGACCGTCGAAGGCTTTTTCGCGTTTGCTAGAAATTTCTTATTTGGAGCCACGAGAGCGTTGCGAGAACTTGCCGGCTGAACTTTGCGAAGACTTTCAGGAGTTACGCAGAAGGATTTTCCGTCAGCGCGTTGAACGGCGGCCTGAGTGCCAGCAGGACAAGTTTTGAAAACCGTAGCGATTGTCTGTGCCGGTTTATCGCCTTTTGCAGGAAGGGTTCGGCCTTGGACACAGATGAAATTATAAATATCTCCAGCATTGCGCGTATAGCTGACACGAACTGCTTTCAGCGGGGGTTTGCATTGAACGCGTTCCTTTTCCAATCCGCCGTTGGACACATAAAACGGAACGTTGGTTCCTGCAGCCTCGGCCACGGCGATGAACTGTTTTAAAAATTCGACATAAATATTGATTCGCTGGCGTTCGTCACTTGTTGCAACCTTGCTCATTTTCGCGTGTTGCATCTTTTCGACTTCGATCATTAAGTCGCGAACTGCAGCGATGTAGGCGGTTCTCTTTGCGGGCGACAGGCGCATCAATTTTTTGTAACTGATGATTTGTCCGAATCGGGCATCGAGCGCGAATTCTTGCGCATTCGAAAACGATGAAAAAGAAATCAGGAGAATCAGAACAGTGAGCACAATTCGCATATTTACAGAATAGCGTGAGATAAAACGGTTTTCACTCTGGATGAGGTCATAAGACCTTCGTCCGTCTCAAGCTGAGACGGTGCGTCTGTACTTAGTGTCCCCATACTAAGACCATGTTCAGCATGACTAAATTGATGAACGTTACTTCTACACTTGTTCTCGCTGCATTCCTTTCATCGTGTGCGACTCAACAGACGACTGGCGACAAGACCTATGCGGGTCATGGCGCCGAGAGCGTCTCAAAGGACGTGATTGACAAGTTTGCTCCAGCACCGCTTCCGAAGGATTTGAGCGAGCGCGTTCGCAATATGCTCGAAGTGCAAGCTCCTGGTCTTGGAATGATCACATCCAACGGAAAGACCCTCTATTTTACTTGGTCGATCACTGGCGTTCCGCAAGTTTGGAAAACCGATGGGCCACTTCGCTTCCCTGAACAAATGTCTTCAGGGGCCGACCCTACTTACATTGCGGATATCACGCTGGATGAAAAATATTTGATCGTTAGCCGCGATCGGGCTGGTGAAGAGAATCCCGGCCTATACTTGCTGCCCACAAAGGGCGGCGAGCTCATTCAGATACAACATAAAAAAGGCGTTCAAACCCGCTTCGGTGCTCTGTCGCCTGATGGCGAAACGATTTACTTTCTCTCAAACGATATCAAGCCAGACTCTTATGCGATTTACTCATACTCGATTGAAACGAAAGAAAAAGAGCTGATTTTTTCTGAGCCGGGTCTTTGGTTCATTGCCGACACGATCGGATATCGCACGTTCCTTCTCGGAAAGTCGACCGGAGCTCTCACTGCAGAGTATTCGAAATTCGATCTCATGACGAAGAAGCTCACTCCAGTTCTTGGCCAGGGCGAAAAAGAAGAATATGAAGCGACTTTTGGTACGACAGAAAATGAGCTCTTCGTACTGACTCCGAAACTCAGCGAGTTCCGTCGTCTTTATCGCGTGCGTGACGGCAAATTCGATCCAATCAGTCCTGATGTGAAGATGGATGTCGAAAGTTTTTCGATGCCGTTCAATCGCTTCCGCCTTTATGTTCAGTATAATGATGGGGGCTTCGCGAAGCTGGAGGCGCGCGAGCCGCATTCGTTGAAAGTACTTCCGCTTCCGAAGTTTCCTAATGCGGATCATGTCTTTGCTGGAAAATCGACGCGCATGGGTCGCTATGTGACTCTCGGGGTTGAGACCGGAACCCGCCCGCGCACGAGCTATGTCTTCGATTGGCGCACTGGAGAATTAAAACAGTGGGTTCGCCCGAGCATTCCCGAATTTGATGTGAGTCGATTCGTTGCAAGCCAGCTTGAATACTATCCGGCGCGCGATGGTGCGAAGATTCCAATGCTCGTCACGCGTCCGACAGCTTGCGAAAAGAAGGCATGTCCGGTCGTTGTGAGCTTTCACGGCGGGCCTGAGGGGCAGTCGCGTCCTGGCTTCAATCGCACGGCACAGCTGTTTGCGATGTCCGGATTCATTTACATCGAGCCGAACGTTCGCGGAAGCGATGGCTACGGAAAGGCGTGGTTGCATGCCGACGATGGCGCCAAACGACTCGACGTCATCACTGACATCGAAGACATCGCGAAGTATTTGCGAAGTACTTGGGTCGGAAATGGCAAAGCGACGAAAATCGGTGTGATGGGCGGAAGCTATGGCGGTTACTCGACTCTCATGGCAATGACTCGTTTTGCTGGAAACTTTGATGCTGGGGTTGCGATCGTTGGTATGAGCGATCTTCGAACATTCTTGGCTAACACGGCTCCATACCGCCGAATCCTGAGAACATCAGAGTACGGCGATCTTGAAAAGGATGCCGAAGCGTTAACGAAACTTTCGCCAGTGACGTATCTCGATCAAATCAGAGATCCGTTGATGATCATCCAAGGTGTCAGTGATCCTCGAGTCCCGGTCGGCGAGGCCGTACAATTCAAAAATGCGCTCGACAAAAAGGGGATTGCAGCACCGCTCATCCTCTTTTCTGACGAAGGGCACGGATCCATAAAACGCGAAAACCGAGTTCTTGAACTCGGTCACACGTTACAGTTCTTTCAGCAACATTTGAATTAAGCGATTTTTTTAATCTGGTCGAGCTTGCCGCGAGCAATAGAGAGTTCGTGGCGAAGCACGGCGGTTTCTTTGCTGAGTTCGGCAACCCGTTTTTTAAGCGTCTGAATTTCTACAATGCGGGTTTCTCCGCCAGTGTCCGAAGCGCTCTCGACTGGTACTGAGGTTTCTATATCGAAATTCAAAATCGTTCCACTGTCGACATTTCC